>JBBRSY010000010.1:0-37475 GCA_038244965.1 Candidatus Nanopelagicales bacterium
ACCCGACAATTAGGTCGGCGTTGGCCAAGGCTTCAGTGAGACCGTCGTGCGAGATAGCAATTGTCCCGTGCGCCTCACTGAACTGACCCGCACGTCCGCTTGCGGAATAAATCGAAATCGAAGCGCACCCCCGGCGTTGCAGCGCGGCAACCGCCACACGCGCATAGGCACCAGTGCCCAAGACAATCGTTCTCTTTTCCGTAACGGCGCCGTATCTCAGCTCGACAACATTAAGCGCAACATCAACGATGGAGCGACCTGCCGCCCCTAATCCAGTCGAACTCGTAACATTTTTCGAGGTGGCTAATGCGCGCTGGAAAAGTTGCTCGAGCAGTGGAGATGTCGTTTTCTCCTTTTGCGCGTGGGTAAATGCAGTGCGCACCTGTCCGGCAATTTCCGCCTCGCCAACTATCATCGAATCCAAACCGGCAGCCACAGCGAATAGATGCTCTACCACTGAAAAGCCTGCCGAAACCTGCAAGGAGTGGTTGGTTTGTTCGGTGCCTAAGCCTGATATCTCACTGATGGCTGCCAGAACATGGTCGACCGTTGAGTGAAAGACCTCAGTCTCGAAATACACCTCAAATCGATTACACGTTGCGACGATGACACCACCAGATATTCCGGTTTGGGATGCAGATTTAGAAAATAGTCGCTCTCTAATCCGGGTAGATTCTCGTTCGAGAAGCTCGAGCTTGGATAGGGCGAGATTGTGATGACTCGCACCAATAAGTACCAACGCCACTCGCGAATAGTAGTCCCATTTCAATGGCATGATGATCTCGTGTCACTGCCACTGGATCATCCACTTGTAACTGGGCGTACCGCGCAATCTACGTTAATTCAGGCATACGGTGGCAACCGTCCCAAACGCCTTCCAATTTGGTTTATGCGCCAAGCCGGCCGCTCACTTCCCGAGTATCGCGCCCTGCGTGAAGGCGTGCCCATGCTTGAATCATGCCTTCGCCCTGATATGGCAGCGGAAATCACGCTCCAACCAGTGCGTCGACACAAAGTTGATGCTGCCATTTTTTTCAGCGATATCGTGATTCCACTTCGCTTGGCAGATGTCGATGTAAATATCGTGGCAGGGGTTGGACCGGTAATGTCTCACCCCGTGAGAACGCGTGAGGACTTGAACTCACTTCAGGAACTTGAAATCGAAGCATTGCTACCCATTACACAAGCAATTCAGATTGTTACGGCAGAACTTGGGGATACACCGCTGATCGGATTCGGCGGGGCACCTTTCACTCTTGCTTCTTATCTCATTGAAGGTGGGCCGTCCAAGGATCTCCCAATAACGCGAGGCTTAATGAGAGCAGACCCCGATCTCTGGAACGACATTCTTGCTTGGGTTGCCCGGACAACTAGTTCGTTCATCCGCGCACAAGTGCTTGCTGGGGCAAGTGCACTTCAACTCTTTGATTCATGGGCAGGGCGACTTTCACTAGATGAATACTCCACATATGCCGCGCCTCATTCCAAAGCAGTCATGACCTCACTTTCCGACCTTCCAGTGGCGCGCGTTCATTTTGGAACCAAGACCGGATCAATGCTCCCTCAGATGCTTGGCGTGGGTGCCACCGTTATGGGAATTGATACCGACACCCCCCTTGATGTGGCGAATTCATTGATCGGAGGCAATGTTCCCCTGCAAGGAAACATTGATCCAGGAATGTTGAGCAAGCCTTGGGAAGAATTGAAAGTACATGCCAAAGATGTGATCCGTCGCGGATCAGTTGCTCCTGCACATATCGTTAATTTGGGACACGGCGTTCCCCCTAATACCGATCCCGATGTCCTAACTAGGTTGGTAGCGTTCGTCCACGAGCAGTAAAGGGCTTAACTCGAATATGCAGCGCCTAGCTCCAAGTGCGATAATCCTCCAATGACTGAGCAAACAACAAAGGCCACCGCCCGCGTAATTAATGAGACTATTCGATATACCTCTTGGACAGTTCTCCGTCGCACGCAACCTTTGGAATCGCCCCGCAGGGCAGCAGAGGAATTTCTAGGCGTCCTTAAGAAAACCAACGAGAAGGATGTACAACTTCGCGGTATTTATGATGTGTCAGCTATGCGTGCTGATGCAGACATCATGCTCTGGTTTCATGCACCTTCGGCCGAACTCATTCAAGAGACCTTCCGTGAAATCCGACGCACCGCACTGGGTCGCGCAACGCATACTTCATGGGCGGCAATGGGATTGCATCGCCCCGCAGAATTCAACAAAGGTCACGTCCCAGCATTTATGGCGGGAGAAAAACCTAAGGATTGGCTAACTGTTTATCCGTTTGTGCGTTCGTACGATTGGTACATCCTGCCTGACGAGGAAAGAAGAGAAATGCTTGTTGAGCACGGTATGGCTGCGCGCGGGTACAAGAATTTGCTTAGTAACACGGTCGCTGCTTTTGCTCTAGGTGATTACGAATGGATTCTAGCCCTGGAATCTGACGATCTTTCCGACTTGGTTGACATGATGCGAGACCTACGTGCCACGAAGGCACGGTTGCATGTTCGTGAGGAAATTCCTTTCTTCACTGGACGCATTATCGAGCCAGCCGCATTTGAAGAATTACTTGCATGAATTACGATGCAGTGCTTCTGACTTCTTTTGGAGGGCCAGAAAATGCAGCTGAAGTAATGCCTTTTCTCGAAAGAGTCACTGCTGGCCGAGGTATCCCGCGCGAGCGCCTCGAAGAAGTTTCCCATCACTATCTGGCGCTAGGGGGCGTTAGCCCGATCAACGAACAGAACCGAGAACTTCAGGCTCATCTACGAGAAGAATTGAAAAGGCGGAACATTGACATTCCGATCTACCTGGGAAACCGCAACTCGCATCCATTCTTTGCCGACGTCCTCCGAGAGATTTATGCAGATGGCCACCGCCAGGTCCTATCGGTTGTCACGAGCGCATACTCCTCGTACTCAGGCTGCCGGCAATATCGAGAAAATCTCTTTCAAGCGCGGGTAGATGCCGATCTCGCAGACCAAATTACGATCGACAAAGTGCGTAATTACTTTGACCATCCAGGCTTCGTCACCCCTTTTGCCAATGGACTGACGGATGCGTTAATAAAACTAACGGATGAGGGGTTTGCTTCAGCCAGTATTCATATCTTCTTCACAACGCATTCTGTGCCCATATCTATGGCCCAGACTTCGGGACCAGAAAGTATTCGGGAAAATTTTCAAGAGGGCATATACGTAGCCCAACACAATGAGACGGCGAAGGCCACCATGGAACTTGCGGGTAAAGAATCCACTTCCCCGTTACCAACCTGGTCGCTGGTTTATCAATCGCGAAGTGGCGCCCCACATGTGCCATGGCTTGGACCTGACATCGCAGATGCACTGAAGGCGTCGGCAATATCGGGGATTAAAGCGGTGATAGTTGTACCCATCGGATTCGTAAGCGACCATGTTGAAGTTATTTGGGATCTTGACAATGAAGCCAAGGCAGTAGCCGATGAAAATAATCTTCGTTTCCTGCGCGTAGCAACTCCGGGAAAGTCCAGAGAATTTGTAACTGGACTAGTTGACCTGATCGAAGAACGACTGGGAAACGCCCCAAGGAAAGCTCTCTCGCCACTTGGACCATGGGCCGATTTCTGTTCCGTGGGGTGTTGTCCCAATTCACGACATGAATTGCCTACCATCGCCGAGTTAGTCAACTAATCGAAGATGGCAGAGCGCCAAAGAAAAAACGGGTCGTGGTCGCCCGATATTCTGCGTGTCTTGTCATCTCTGGCTCTTGGAATGTTTCTAGCGGCCCTTGATCAAACGGTTATGTCCACCGCGGGGGCAACGATTGCTTCACACTTCGGCCAACTTTCCGGGCAGGGATGGCTCCTCACTTCTTATCTACTTGCCTCCTTAATTACCACTCCCATCTACGGGCGTCTCTCCGACGGTTACGGAAGACGTTCTCCCTTTATCGCTGCTCTATCTATATTTATAGTTGGATCGACCATCGCTGCCATCGCCCCCACATTTGGCCTCCTGGTTGTTGGGCGCACAGTTCAAGGTTTAGGGGCTGGGGGACTTTTCTCTCTAGCTTTTGCTGTGATATCAGACCTTGTACCCCCACGAGAGAGAGCCCGATACATTCTGGTTTTTGTGGTCGTTTTTGGTTCATCAAGCATTTTTGGCCCACTCATTGGCGGAGTTATAGCGACTCAGAATTCCATATTTGGCATTGTTGGGTGGCGGTGGATCTTCATTCTCAATATCCCTATCGCACTTTATGCGATCCGGCGGGCCGTGCGATCTCTGCATGTTAAGCAAGAGCTCCACCGAGAACGACTCGACTGGTGGGGCGTGACCTTATTTAGCATCTTCGTCCTGACCCTTCTGCTCCTGAGCCAAAATGTGAAGTCGCGGACTATGCACGAATGGAAAATATTCCTACTACTTCTCTCGCTGGCTAGTTTTATAGTTTTCCTTCTTGTTGAACGAGCACAGAAGGACACCGCATTAATTCCCCTTCACTTTTTTACAAATCGACTTTTTGCAATCACACTCATCTCGAGCACGGTATCAGGGGCAGCGATGTTGATTGGGCTCGTCGTCGTTCCACTTTCCGTGCAAGTGGTGCAAGGGGAAACCCCAGCAATAGCCGGACTCATCCTTCTCACTATGGGATTCGGAAATCTTGTTGGTTCGGGGTTGGCGAGTAGATCCGTTGCGAAAACAGGTCACTATCGTTGGTTGGCAAGTGTGGGCCTCGTCGCATTCGCATTCGGATTTGTAATTCTCTTTATGAGTCCTGGCCTTCCCGCCATCATTAGCGCCGTTGTTGTGATCGGTTTTGGATCAGGACTTGTCACGCAATTCGGATCAGTAGTAGCCCCATACGCATTAGGAGCGCGCCACCGCGGATCTGGATCTGCAATTAACACTTTTGCGCGCCAATTCGGTGGAGTTATGGGTAGCGGACTCTCCCTCGCCACAATCTTCCAACTCTGGAAGATGCGAGGTGAAATTTCTGCTACCTCCGTTACTAACGCGGGCGCTTCCCTTCGACACTTAGGACGTGCGGCGCGCGATAACTTCGTAACCTCGGCCAGACCGGTGTACGGGGTGACTGCACTGTTACTTCTCTTCGCCGCATTCTCGACACGACTGATCCCTAACGAGAAATTTGCGGATTCTAAGACCCCGCCCGACTAGAAGATGTGTCATATTGACATCTATCGATATGAAGGCTAGCCTTTTCCCATCGAAATACGTCGATATGAAAAAGGAAGGATCGTCACCATGACCGAAGTGAAGATTGAAGAATTGGCAATTACTAGTACCTGTTCCTGCAACTGCGATACCGACAATTCTAATTGTTGCTCGGATGCATCTTCCACGGGATCCTGCTGCTAACTAACTAAGTACCTAAACGAATGAGCCAGGAAGGTAGATACAGGATTAACCATCGCTATTGCTAAGCGGTGACCTTGGGGTGCGCTAATAGAAAATCAACGAGAGCGGAAGCGAAGTTAGGCGAAGGACTAGGCACATGACTTGCGCCCACTATGGTCCAAAATTCAACGTCGGCATTACCCGAACATCCCAAATACTGTCCCACAGTCGTCTCGGAACCTTTGAGTTTTGCATCTAGATCCAACCTATCGGCAAGCATTGTTATGCCGGAAAAACAATGATTAATGGCGCCCCACGTGGCCGCAGTTTGCACTGCACCTTGCACAAACTTACCCATCATGTGATTGCCTTTATAGGTCACATCTTTTGTACCCCAAATTTCTAGGACATTAATTGGAGACGTGGGTTTACACAAAGAAGTGTTGGCATAATTCCCCCCAGCAAGACTAATTACCGCAGCGATAACGTCGGAATGTCTGCAAGCCATGCGGTTGGCCATAAAGCCGCCATTGGAGTGACCGATAATGTAGATACGATCGGGATCAACAGCATATTTCTTGGACACTTCGTCAATGATGCGCATCAAATATGCATCATCGTTCACCTTGGGCGAGTGATAATCACAGCATTCCGGCGTCGCATTCCAAAATCGAATCCCTTTTTTATCTACGGTGCCATCAGGGTGCACATAAAGTATCCCTCGAGCCTCCGCGATGGGCGTGAGATTCAGATACTTCTCAAATTTGGTACCCGATTGCGCGAAGCCGTGTAGGGCAATGATCAAGGGAACTCGAAACGATGCGTTGTAGGTGCTTGGAACAAATAACTTGAATGGCCGCGAACCGCCAAATGTCACATCTTGTGCGTTGGCAGTAGCTACTCCTGCAACACTTGCAAGGAATACCGCACAAAGCGCTACAAGAAAGGTCATTCGACGGGGTCTCACGGGACACATGCTAACCAACCATCCTTCTTTCACCATCAGAGGAGCAAATAAACCCTTAATGTGACCAAAATCCCCTGGGAGTTTGGCTTCCCAGGTTTACATCTGCGCTCAAAGTGGGAAGATAAACGGGTGGGCAAACCAGTCGTCTCCCTTGATCAAGTAACTATTCGATTCGCCGGAGATAGCGGCGACGGCATGCAACTAACGGGTGATCGCTTCACCATGGATACGGCAAGTTTGGGAAATGATCTTTCAACCCTGCCGAACTATCCGGCCGAGATTCGGGCGCCACAAGGCACCTTTGCGGGAGTTTCCTCATTCCAATTGCACTTTGCCGATCACCTAATTCAAACGCCGGGAGATGCACCAGATATTTTGGTCGCAATGAATCCTGCTGCGCTCAAAGCAAATATTCGAGATTTACCGCGCGGGGCCACAATCATCGTTGACCAAGATGAATTCACAAATCGCAACCTCTCCAAGGTCGGCTACGAAACAAACCCACTTGAGGACGGTTCCCTCGATAGTTATAAAGTCCACGCAGTTGGACTGACCTCTCTCACGGTAGCCGCGTTATCTGAGCTTTCACTTTCACGTAAAGACGCCGAACGCTCAAAGAACATGTTCGCACTTGGTCTGCTCTCCTGGATGTACCACCGACCGACTGAATCAACCGAGAATTTTCTCAAGGCAAAATTTGGGAAGAAGCCAGAAATACTGGCAGCAAATCTGCTCGCATATAAAACTGGCTGGAACTACGGAGAGACCACCGAGGATTTTGCGGTCTCATATGAAATCGCACCAGCAAAGATGCCCCCGGGTCAATACCGAAACATCAGCGGGAACACGGCCCTGGCCTACGGACTGATCGCGGCATCACAACGAAGCGGCCTCAAACTCTTTCTGGGGTCCTACCCGATCACACCTGCATCTGACATTTTGCACGAACTTTCCAAACACAAGAAATTCGGTGTGATCACTTTCCAAGCCGAGGATGAAATTGCCGCTATAGGGTCTGCCCTAGGTGCGGCCTACGGCGGGGCGTTGGGTATCACGACGACCTCCGGTCCTGGCCTAGCTCTTAAGAGCGAGACAATCGGCCTGGGCGTGATGCTGGAATTGCCTCTGATTATCATCGATGTACAACGTGGCGGTCCTTCAACGGGCCTGCCGACAAAGACAGAACAAGCCGATCTTCTTCAAGCCATGTACGGTCGAAATGGCGAATCTCCTGTAGTCGTACTCGCGCCATCAACGCCAAGTGACTGCTTTACCATCGCTCTCGAGGCGGCACGGATTGCCACCACTTACCGCGTTCCCGTTCTACTTCTCTCTGATGGTTACATTGCAAATGGTTCCGAACCCTGGAAAATCCCCGATGTTGCCTCTCTTCCCGACCTCACCGTTGAATTTGCCAAGCCGCAAGAAGATTTCCTGCCTTATCTTCGCGATACAAAAACTCTTGCTCGGCCCTGGGCCATTCCCGGCACGAAAGGATTGGAACACCGCATCGGTGGAGTCGAGAAAGCAGATAAGACCGGTGCTATTTCTTACGATCCGGTCAATCACGACCTTATGGTCCGGGCTCGTGCCGCCAAAGTTGCGGGTGTAATTATTCCCGATCTTGTTGTCGATGATCCAGAGGGAAATGCCGAAGTCCTCCTACTGGGCTGGGGATCAACCTACGGTCCGATTGCCGCCGCCGTTGAAGCACTGCGGGCCAACGGTGAGAATATTGCGCAAGCTCATCTGCGGTACATCAATCCGTTCCCAAAGAATTTAGGCAAAGTGCTTGAGAAGTATTCGAAGGTAATTGTTCCAGAAATGAACCTTGGCCAACTTTCTATGTTGTTGCGTTCGCAATATCTCAAGGACATCATCGGTTACAACATGGTTCGCGGTCTTCCCTTTACTACTTCGGAAATTATGGAAGCGGCAATGGAGGTGCTCCGTGGCTGAAATTACCTTAACCAAAAAGGATTTTACGTCTGATCAAGAGGTCAAGTGGTGCCCCGGTTGTGGCGACTACTCCATTCTCTCAACGATGCAGTCGTACTTACCCGAATTGGGTATCCCCCGCGAAAATGTAGTTTTTATTTCAGGCATCGGTTGCTCATCGCGTTTTCCTTATTACCTCGATACCTATGGGATGCACTCCATTCACGGTCGCGCCCCAACGATTGCTACTGGGCTGGCGATCTCACGCCCAGATCTCTCCGTTTTCGTGATCACTGGCGACGGAGATTCACTTTCCATCGGTGGCAACCACTTGATCCATGCACTTCGCCGAAACGTCAACCTGAAGATCCTTCTCTTCAACAACCGAATCTACGGCTTGACAAAAGGTCAGTACTCCCCGACGAGTGAGCAAGGAAAGATTACGAAATCGACTCCACTGGGTTCACTGGATTCGCCATTTAATCCCATCTCGCTGGCTATCGGTGCAGAGGCCTCTTTCGTCGCGCGAACCATCGACAGCGATCGCAAGCACCTGACAGAGGTTCTCCGTGCGGCCAGCGCCCACAAAGGTTCTGCGCTCATTGAGATCTATCAGAATTGTCCGATCTTCAACGATGGCGCTTTTGACACATTAAAAGATAACGAAACCAAGGACGGCGCTCTTCTCCGACTAGTTCATGGCGAGCCCATCAAGTCTTCAACTCATGGGTTAATTCATGATGGATCTTCTCTGAAATTGGTAGAACTAAGTTCGGTAGCCGAGAGCGAGCTAGTCGTTCATGACGTACACAATCAAGACGCGAGTTACGCTTTCGCACTCTCACGGTTTTCGAATTCCAAACTCGATCACGTACCCGTTGGCATCTTCCGAGATGTCGAGCGGGCAGAGTACGGTTCTCAAGTTAACGCTCAGATTGCGGACATCATCGCTGCACAAGGCCCAGGCGACTTGGAAACGCTACTTACTAGCGGAGATACCTGGACTGTTGCTTAAGAAGTCTCTCTAATTCTCCTGGCCCATACGCGATACTCTGAAGAAATATCGGAAAGTTCGGCAATCTGCGCAATTTTGGATCGCTCACCACTTTTGGCACTGAATACATCTGAGATTGTCACTGCGTGATTTGGCCTGTGAATAATTTTGATTTCATCGCCAGTTCTTACCGTGCCCTCCTTTACAATTCGCAAATAGGCGCCGGGTCGACCTGCAATAGTAAAATCTTTTATCAAGCTGGGCCGATTCCAAAAACCGGCGAATACTCGACAAGGAATTCTGGGCTCAGATACTTCAAGCACTGTCGACCCGATGGCCCATCGCTCTCCTATGATGGCGCCACTTACATCGATCCCCCGCGTAGTTAAATTCTCACCAAATTTCCCAAATGCGATAGTGAGACCGAGTTGGGCCTCCCACCATTGCGCATCTTCGCGAGAATAAGCATAAACAGCCTTGTGAAATCCGCCGTGACTCTTAGTGTCGGCAACAACATCACCAGCAAGGCAATCTTTGGCAACAGTAACTGGAAACTCAACTGATCTCTTGTCGATCCCAGTTCGCCCCACAGTTCCTGCCCACTCCGCTTCATGAACCACCGAGGTGATATTCACTGAGAGAACGCTCGGGTGCGAATTGGGCATAAGCAAAAATAGTGGCTTAGTCGAGAGCTTCGGCGAATTGGCTCGCATAAAGATCGTAATAAAAGCCCTGCTTAGCCATTAGTTCCGCGTGGTCGCCTTGCTCGATGAGGCGGCCTTTATCCATGACAAGAATCGTGTCTGCATCTCGGATAGTCGATAGTCGATGCGCAATGACGAAACTGGTCCGACCAGCGCGTAATTTTGCCATCGCTTGCTGGACCAACACTTCAGTTCGGGTATCCACCGAACTTGTTGCCTCATCCAAAATAAGGATCGCAGGATCGGCCATAAATGCTCGGGCTATGGTGATTAGTTGACGCTCTCCATTGGAAACTGTGGCGTTGTCGTCGGTAAGCATTGAGTCATAGCCATCGGGAAGGGAGCGCAAGAAGTGGTCAATGTTGGCCGCCTTTGCTGCGGATACGACCATCTCGTGCGACGGATCAAGGCTGCCGAAAGCAATGTTTTCCCGCATAGATCCGGTGAAGAGCCAGGTGTCCTGCAAGACCATTCCGAACTGACGACGAAGATCATCGCGAGACAATGCTCGGATATCTACCCCATCCAAGGTGATCGACCCAGAATCAATTTCGTAAAAACGCATAATGAGGTTGACCAGAGTAGTTTTTCCAGCGCCAGTCGGCCCAACGATTGCTACGGTTTCCCCTGGTTTAACAGAGAGAGAAAAATTCTCAATCAAAGGTTGTTCTGGAATATATCTGAATGAGACATTGTCAAAACAAACTTCTCCTTCGGCACGATCAATCTTCGTTGCATCACTCGGATCGGGGTCCTCTTCCTTCGCATCAAGGAGCTCGAACAATCGTTCGGCGGAGGCGACGCCAGATTGAACTATGTTCATCAATCCCGCAATCTGTGACAAAGGCATTCCAAACTGTCGGGAATACTGAATGAATGCCTGAACGTCACCAAGTGACATGCCGCCAGTGGCTACTCGGTAGCCACCCAGAACAGCGATGGCAACGTAAATGAGATTAGAAATCAACGCCGTAGTCGGTTGGATTATGCCTGACATGAACTGCGCTTTGAAGCTGGATTCATAGAGTTTCTCGTTCAATATTGAAAAGTCACCAATTGCTTGCTCGCGCCTTCCAAAGACCTTTACTAGCGCATGACCCGTATGCATTTCTTCCACGTGACCATTGAGTTTGCCAGTCCAATCCCATTGAGCAATGAACTGTCGCTGAGATCGCTTGGCTATTTTGATGGAGACAAACATACTCAACGGGATAGCGATCAAAGAAACTAATGCTAATTCCGGACTGATCCAGACCATCATTGCCAACACCGAAATAATCGTCAATAAGGAGTTGAGAATTTGCGAAAGTCCTTGTTGCAAAGAGTTAGAAATATTGTCAATATCGTTGGTGACTCGACTAAGTAGGTCGCCTCGCGATTGAGTATCGAAATAACTCAAAGGCAGTCGTCCAAGTTTCTCTTCCGCGAGGCGTCGGAGTCGAAAAACTGTTCGTTGCGTAATTCCTGCAAGCAGGTAACCCTGAAGCCACATAAAAAGTGAAGAGACAGCATAAAGCGCAATGGCTAGCGTCAGAACGTGATAAACCGCATGGAAATCAATGCCTTTCCCGGGGATGACCGAGCTCTTTTGGAGCATGTCTGCCAGACGGCTCTCGCCCTTTGCTCGCAGTCCCGCTATTGCTTGAGCTTTAGTGAGGCCAGCTGGCATTTGTCGACCGAGAAAGCCATAGAAAACGTAGTTCGTGGCTCGCCCCAGGATCTTTGGTCCAAAGGAACCAATAACAACGCTAATCGTGATGAGTCCAAAGACCAGCGACATGATCTTTCGCTCCGGTCCCAATTCCTTCAACAGTCGTTTGAGAGATCCTCGAAAATCTTTTGACTTAGATGGAGGAGGACCGAACATGCCATGCATAGGGCCAACACCGGGGCCAGCGGGTTTGCGAGTTGCCGGCGTCTGGGTACTCATGCTGCCTCTTCGGGGCTCAATTGAGAAAGAACAATCTCTCGATACGTCGCGCAGTTGTCCATCAGTTCGTGGTGATTGCCTATCCCCACGATCTTGCCTTCATCCAGAACAATAATCTGATCTGCATTGAGGATGGTACTAACGCGTTGCGCGACTAGAAGGACGGTTGCATTGGCGGCCGATTGCTCAAGGGAAGTTCGCAGTTTAGCATCGGTCGTATAGTCCAACGCCGAAAAACTATCGTCGAGAATGTAGATTTGCGGCCGCTTCACAATAGCCCTCGCAATTGATAATCGTTGACGCTGCCCTCCGGAAAAATTAGTGCCACCTTGTGCCACCCTTGCCGCTAAACCTTCTGGTATTTCCTTTATAAAATCGGCGGCTTGGGCAATTTCCAAAGCGTCCCAAAGTTGCTCATCGCTCGCCATGGCATCGCCGTATCGAAGATTCTCAGCGACGGTGCCCCCAAAGAGAAAAGAGCGCTGGGGAACAAGACCGATTTCCGACCAAATCCCGTCAAGGGACTGCTCGCGAATATCTAGTCCATCGAGTTTGATACTCCCGCTTGAAACGTCAATAAATCGCGGTATCAAATTTAGCAAGGTGCTCTTTCCACTACCAGTGCTACCGACTATGGCAGTCAACTGACCAGGTTTGGCGGTAAAGGAAATACCGGAAAGCACTGGCGCCTCTGCCCCTGGATAACGGAATTCAACGTCGGAGAATTCAATCAGGCCGCGTCTTTCGGCCGGGACCTTGGGGTCCGTAGTATCAACAACGGATGATTTTGTCTGGAGAACCTCTTGGATGCGCTCTGCACTTGCGGCCGCGCGGGGAATCATCAAGGACATCATCACGGCCATCATGACGCTAAAGAGGATCTGCATGATGTAAGCAAGAAATGCGGTTAAGTTTCCAATAGGCATGCTCCCTGAGTCGACTAGTTTGGCACCGAACCAAATAACTGCCACACTCGATAAATTCATGAGCAACATAAGAGAGGGAAACATAATTGCAAATGTTCGCGTAACGCTCAAGGTTGTATTCATCAAATCGCTACTCGTCGAAGCAAAACGAGCCTCTTCAAAATCCGTTTTAACAAAGGCACGAATTACGCGAATTCCACCGATTTGTTCACGTAGAACGAGGTTGAGTCGGTCTATTTTCACCTGCATCACTCGAAAAAGCGGGACAATGCGACGTAGTAATGTCCAGATCAATATGGCCATGATAGGTACGACAACCAGAATAAGTGCCGAGAGCTTCGCGTTGGTACGGACCGCCATGAAGCTGGCTCCGATACCAGTAATTGGCGCGGCTACCATCATCGTCAAGCCCATAAATAACACCATCTGTACCTGTTGCACGTCATTGGTATTGCGAGTGATCAAAGAAGGAGCACCAAACTGATTGAGTTCTCTAGCTGAGAAAGTCTCGACAGCGCTGAATACTCCGCCACGAAGATCACGACCGAAAGCCATAGCAACCTTGGCACTGAGATACGCCAGAATTATTGACGCCCCCATGATGAGCACTGACGCCGCCAACATGACGGCGCCTACTTTCCATATGTAGGAAACATCTCCCTTTACAACTCCGTTGTTGATGAGATCGGCATTGAGATTGGGTAGGTAGAGGTTGGCAATTGCTTGGATGAGGAGAAGAAATAGGACAACTGCCACGCTCTTTCGGTAAGGACGCAGATATGTCCGCAACAAGCTAATCAACACGCATTTACCCCATCTTTCACTTCTCAGACCCTATCTCTTGAGAAGGTCGAAAGGGAGAGTTATTTAGATGAAAAGAAGTTGAGCTCCATCTGTCATCTCTATGAAATCCGAGGCGCTGATGATGCCCTCTACATCTTCGCGCAGGTCCTTCATAGCCAGCTTATTCATGTCGGCCGACATGCGGCAGGCCCATAAGTGTCCGCCGGCGGCAACGATTTGATCAAGAAAATCGGGGATTTCCGGGACGTCGAGATCAGCAATCTGTTTCTTCAACATTTTGGTTGCAACTGCCGTCATACCTGGGGCAGGCATCATCGCTTGCGGAATGTGCATATTGCTGCCAGGCAGATGCATCGCAGTATTTCCCGCTGGACTGAATTGAAGATCGTTCATGCGAGATTTGGTAATCATGTCAAAACCCCAGAAGGTAAAGAAAATCATGGTATCTATACCTTCGCCAAGTGCGGCATTTGCAAGAATGAGCCCCGGATAGGCCATATCCAGATTTCCTTTAGAGCAAATAATCGCCAACTTTCTATCGGTATTCTCTGATCCAAAATTTGGAACTATCTCTGGTGTCATTTCCTTCTCCTCACACGCATCCGTTAGGTTTGGGTAATCCTGCGATATATGCCATCTTCTTTGCTGGCTTCTTTGGAAAGAGGGCGAACTGCTCTTTGACTGGAACTCCGCCCTCTGTTTGCACACGTCGAGAGGTAGCGGTCTCACCCACTTTCTTAAAATCTTCCCGAAGGAACTTGACGATTGCCCAATGAGCATCGGTCATTTCGATATCAATTTGCTTTGCGAGAACCTTTGCAACCTCTTCGTCCCACTCGTCATATTTTGTCAAAAAGCCCTCTTCGTTGACTGTGATCTGTTTTCCGGCGATTTCAATGACTGGCATTGATACCAACTCCTTCCTTCTCCTTGACTCGCGTTTTCCCCACCATCGACATCAATGCTGGGATTGGAATCCATCGACCTTTGAGGAGGAGATTCCAGTAAATCCATCGAAAAGCCAACTTTCCCAGGTGATTCAAACGACTCTCTTTAAGAAGCGAGAAAGGTCCGATCACCGGCAGTGGAAATTTGCCCGTTAGCGGCTCGACCGTGTAATTGAAATCGATAAGCAGGCCCTTACCGTGACCCGATTCAATAAAGCAATTAGCATGCCCATCGAAATTGTTTTTCATCGGCCTTCCATTCACATGGTCAACGAAATTTTCGGAAAAAAGATCGATTGCAAAGTGGGCCACCGATCCCGCCTTTGATGCCGGAATATCTGAGGCATCCCCCAAAGCAAAAACATTTGGGTACCTCCTTGAGATGAAAGTTTCCTTATCCACGGGAACGTAATTCAGGTCATCGCCCATCCCAGAGCGGCCAACAAAATCGGCCCCCATATTGACTGGAACGGTAACCAAAAGATCAAACGGGATCTCCCGCTCATCCATTGAGACCAACATTTTGCCTACTGGGTCGATGTGCTCCACCACGAAATCTGGTTCAAGTTTAATTTTGCGTTTATCCAACATCCATCCAAGGTGAGTCGAACAGACGGGCTTCGTGAACGCACCTTCGAGAGGCGTCACATACACGAGCTCTACTTTGTCCCGCATCTTTCTATCTTCAAAATATGCATCTGCGAGGAAGGTGAATTCCAGCGGAGCGACCGGACATTTAATCGGCATCTCTGAGATGTGGACAACAAGACGTCCGCCCTGAAAATTCTTTAGAGCGTCACGCAATGCAAGTGATCCTTCTAAAGTGTAGAAATCGAAAACACTCTTGTGCCAAACCAATGGATCATCCATACCCGGAGTCTGATCAGGTCGAGGCGAGGCCCCCGAAGCAATGACAAGCTGGTCATATTCAAGCGTGCGTCCGTCCTTCAAAAGCACTTGATTGGCCTCAGGCACAATTTTATCGACTTCCGCGCGAAGGTATTCGATTCCAGAAGGAAAAAAATGGTCGCGTTCTTTTACTAGTTCTTCTGGCTGATAGACCCCGAAGGGAAGAAGTAGCAAACCCGGCTGGTAAATATGGTCATTATCCTTGTCGACAATGGTGATCGCCCATTCCTTATCAGGCAACTTCTTTCGAAGTTTGTTCACGACCATGGTGCCGGCCGTTCCTCCACCGAGAACTAATAACTTTTTCATGATCTCTCCTTTGACAAGAGGCTACGCCTATTGCGGATGGCAAAGTAACAACTCTCAGTGTGAGAATCCGCTTAAGTGATTTACCCCATGTTTCGTAGATTCAGGGAGTCTGAAGGGCTATAAACGGGTAGCACTCAGCGCACTTTTAGCTCAGATAAGTTGTTTGGTCTTGTCAGAAGCCAACGCGTAAAAGAACAACGCCATCGGTCGGTACATCGCATGGGCAAACTTAGTAAAGGGTAGGAAGAGCAGCAGCTCCATGGCCACTGCAACGTGAAATAAAAAAACCCAATATCCCCATGCTGGCGCATCTGGAAGGTAGAGCGCGACTTCGATGAAGAATCCAGTTGCGCCGGTGATCCACAACAGAACGAGCAAAAGCCAATCTGAGGCCGTGGAATATCGCGATGCCTGGTTGATTTTGCGCACGCGGTTGATCATAAACATGCTAACGCCGTAGATCAGGCTGATACCGGCAATCGTTCCGATGAGTCGAGATGGGTACCAGATTGGGATGGGTGTACCAGTCTTTTTAACTCCAATTAGAGCCAGCCCCCAGTCCAGACCAGTGGCAGTGAGCAGACCCAGAAAGCCCCAGATCGTGAGGGCATGAATCAACCAACGCCTGCGGTACAAAGGCTCAACTGGTTTGTCATCCTTACAGTCATCGCGGTAGCGGCGTTGACCGAGGGATTCCACGCCGAGGGACGCCCAGAGAGCACGCAAAGTTCTGGAAAGGGATTCACGACCGCCGAACATGGTGTGCAACTTGACCCCTTCGCTTCTGGCCACTCGTCTGCCCATTGTTGCAATTCCCGCAATTGCAGAAAGACCCATAAGCGCCATCACCGTAATTCCAGTCCAGTGAATGAGTTGGTCTGGCACAAATTCGAAGAGTGCAAGCGTGCCCGCATTTTGCGGTCCATGTGAGGCATACATAAAGAGGGCAAAGAAAGCCGCCACCCCCATTGCGATAAGCGAACCAATTACCGGTCGGGTGTAGAGAATCCTGGCGAGCCCGGTTGGCTCGTAACTTGCGATGGCGTAGCGCCGAGCGGCTGCCATAAATTCAGCAGGATCGGCCTCGGTCGGGCAACTATCTGAACACAACCCGCATTGGTAACACGTCCAGAGCTCTTTGCTTGCAAGTAACTCATCTTTCATTCCAACCTGGGCAAGCCTGATCATGTTTCGCGGGAAAGTGGCATCGTTATCCGAGAGCGGACAGATGGCGGTACAGGTGCCGCAACTGAAGCAGGCCGAAACATCGGCGGCCCCGAAGCGCTGGATATCAGAGAGTAGTTCGGTATCAACTAAAGTCGTCATGAAGTCGCCACCTTTGTCACGATTGCATAATGGAAATAGCCCTCATCCGTTGGGTCTTCGACTTCGACGAGATGGCCGTACCGACGCATACCCATTACCCAGAAGAGCACTTCGTCAGCAGGGTGGTCGATCTGCGCCGCAATCTCGGGAACCGTTAGCGGTCCGGCCTGCAGGGCCTTGAGGATCGGGGCGTGCATGGACGGTTCCTCTCGAATAATTTCGCGCGGGTCGCGCAATGTTGAACTCATGACACCGGCTCCTTTGCAATGGCTTCGATTGACGCCATCATCTGATCGTTGGTATATCCAAGAAGATCAATTGCGTTCTCCGGACAGATGGGGACACATCCACCGCATCCTTTGCAAACGGCGGCGCTAATAAGTGCGACTTCGCGCCCATCGCATTGAATCAGCGAGATAGCTTCGTAGGGGCAGCTCGGTAGGCACTTATTGCAACCCGTACAGGCCGCCTGATCCACCGTTGCTACCAGTGGGTCTAGCTCGGCAAATCCTTTGAGCAGAATTCCAGCGCTCTGCGTAACTGCGGCCAGCCCAGAAGCCACTGCCTCCGATGAAGTCTTCGGACCCTGGCAGGCACCGGCAATCATGACGCCAGCTACGACGGTTTCCACCGGCCGCAATTTTGGATGGATCTCGTTGTAAAACCCGTCTACCCCAACCGGCAGTTTTAGCACGCTGGTCAAGTCGGCATTTTCACGCGGCACACTTCCCGTCACGAGTACTACCAGATCAGTTGGAATCTTCAACTCTTCGTTGCCGGTCAGTGAATCAACAACAGTTACTGCCAGGCCTCCGTCATCCATGAGCTCCACTGTCGGTGGAGTTTCGTCGGGAAATTTCAGAAATACCGAACCGGTTTCACGCGACTCGGTATAAAGAAGTTCGTATTTTCCATATGTTCGGATGTCGCGATGCAAGTGATATTGATGAACCGTGGAGTCCCGTTTGGCGATTTTTATCGAGGCATGAACAGTCGCCGTGCAACAGAACTTCGAGCAGTATTCGTTTCCGCCAACCTGCCGATTACCGACGCAATAAATGTAGCTGATCGTGCGGACTGGCTTGCCCTCGTAAGTCAACGGGCCGTCAGTTCTGTCAACGAGTTTTGTGAACTCGGGCAATGTAAGGACCCCTTTTATGCCATACCCAAATTCACCAACTTCAGGTTGGTAAGTATCAAAGCCAGTAGCCACAATGATTGTGCCGACTTCGGTCGTGACTAATTCATCTTTCCCATGAACCCGCACTTCGGCGATGTAGTTGCCGAAACTTCCTGATTTCGAAACAAGTTCGGCATTTGTCAGGACCGTGATCGATGGGCGCTTGGCGACCTCTGCCAGAAGAAAGCTAATGTGATCATGTCCGCTGTGTTCATCCGGAAACATCGGACCGAGTTGCCCGACCCATCCTCCGAGATGCGAAGCCCGCTCGACTAGATAAACACCTAGTCCGATATCGGCCAGCCCGATCGCGGCGCGCAGGCCCGCAACCCCGCCGCCGATAACCATCGTCCTAGGCAGGGTCTTGACTACCAGCGGCTTTAATTCCTTCGACAACCTGGTCTTGGCGATGCCCGCTTTGACTAAACCAATTGCTTTTGCGGTCGCACCTGCGTGATCATCGGTGTGAGCCCAAGACGCTTGTTCGCGCACATTGACTTGGGTGTAGGTGTAGGGGTTAAGTCCTGCCCGCTTTGCCACGCCCTGAAATGTAATTTGGTGGAGTTTGGGTGAGCAGGAAGCAACGACTAATCCGTCCAATTTCTTCTCCTGGATGTCGCGGATCATCTCGTGTTGAGTGCCGTCCGAGCATGCGAATAAAGTGGTCTCGGCGACAACAACATCGGGCTCGTCCTTCAGGGCATCCCGCACCTTGGCCACGTCAACGTAGTCGGAAATATTTCCACCACAATGGCAGATGTAGACGCCGATGCGGCGTGGCTCGGGGATTTCAGGCTCGCTCATACCAATGCCTCCGTTTTGATCTTTGAATGTTCAAGGTGAGCAGCGACTTGGGCCGCCGCGGCACCAGCGTGCAGAATTGAATCGACGATGTCCTTAACGCCCGCTGCAGTACCAGCGACGAAGACACCTGGGATGTCGGTCCGACCAGGTTCAAGATCGGCATCGGGCTCGGCTACGTAGAAGTACTCGTCCAGTCCCAATTTTTCACCAGTAAAGAGCGCCTCAACATCGCGGTTCGGTTGGATTCCTACCGCAAGCACGACCAGGTCGTACTCGGCCTCAACAATCTTCCCGCCGTTTTCAATGTCCTCGTAACGCACGATGAGGTCGCCGTTTTCTTTTTCACTGATCTTGGCAACCCGACCTTTGATGTAGGTGGCGCCCATGTCCTTGGACTGCTCATAGAACTCGTTGTAACGTTTACCGGCCGCGCGAATATCCATGTAGTGCATTGTGACGTCTGCGAGTGGGAGAGTTCCCATGATGAGTTGATTCTGCTTGACCGAGTACATGCAGCAGACCTTCGAGCAGAGCGGATTGCCCAATGTTTTATCACGCGATCCAGTACACGAAATGTAAGCAATGCGATCGGGCACTTTCCCATCCCCTGGCCGAAGCACCGTGTTGAATGGACGTGTCGGTGCAAGCAAACGGTCCATCTGCATTCCAGTGATTACGTTGGCATAGGTGCCGTAACCATATTCGGGTTTCAAATCCGCGGCGAAAAGTTTGTAGCCGGTCGATACAACAACGGCGCCAACTTTGATCTCCGAAGTCTGCTCCCGCTTGGTCAATTGAATGGCATCGGCCGGGCAGGCCGTAACGCATGCTTGACATTCCGAGCAGATCCCACAGTCCAAACATCCACCGGAGCCGGCAAGCGCCTCGGCTTCGGTCATCGCGAGCTCAAGTTCGTCGAAGTCCTGTGGTGCCGGCGAGAAAGATGTGTCGGCAACGATGGGCTCACGGTGCGAATAAGTTTTCTGTCGCGCTAAGACTTCTTTTTTGTCCACCACCAAGAGCAAATCGTCCAAAGCTGGAAAATTACCCAGGACGCGACCCTGGATCCAATTGTCGATCATGTATGCGGCGCGTCGACCAGCACCCACCGCCTGAGTAATGTCGCTGGCGCCGGAAGTAACGTCGCCGGCGGCAAAGAGATAAGGAACCTCAGTCTGCAAAGTCATCGGGTCAACCGCGATACGGCCACCACCGGCGACATTTGTAAGTGTCGCAAATGGTGTCGGGTCCGGGCCCATCCCGATCGCCGAAATTATCGCTTGGCAGGCAATAACAAACTCACTACCTGGCACTGGTTCAGGACTACGTCGGCCCGATGCATCGGGCTCGCCCAACTGCATGCGCTGACATCGCAGTCCCATGACCGCGCCAGATTCGTCTACCTCAACCGTTATCGGCGCGACGAGAAATTCAAAAGCGACGCCTTCTACTTGGGCATCGTCGATCTCAGCACGATGGGCCGGCATCTCTTCGCGACCGCGGCGATAGGCCACCCGAACCTCTGCAGCTCCCAGGCGACGAGCAGTCCTGGCGTTATCCATGGCAACGTTTCCGCCACCAACGACAACCACACACTTGCCGGCCAAGTCGGGGGCATTTCCAAGTCGCACTCGTCGTAGAAAATCCAGACCGGTCAGCACGCCATTCGCATCCTCACCTGGCACGCCAAGAGGGGTTGCAAGTGGAGTTCCGGTAGCAAGCAGAACTGCGTCATAGCCTTCAGCTTTGAGCGCCTCAAGGTCAGTGACCTTTGTTGAGGTGAGAATCTCCACTCCAAGTGCAGTCACATTGGCAATGTCCTGCTCGACCACATGTTCGGGAAGTCGGTAGACCGGTAGGGCGTGACGGAGAAAGCCGCCAGCCTTGGCTTCGGCTTCGAGGATGCGCACCTGGTAGCCAAGGCGCGCTAACTGCCAACCTGCCGTAAGACCAGCTGGACCAGATCCGACAATCGCCACACTTTTTCCGTTGGAGGTCGGAAGTTCAATGCCTGGGCCTTGCATCTGCGCATAGTGACGGTCGGCGACGAAGCGTTTCAATCGACGAATTGGAATTGTGGCTTCGAGATCACCGCGAGTGCATTCACTTTCGCACGGTGCGTAACAGGCTCGTCCGAGGGTGCCGACCAATGGCGTGGCATCGAGAATAAGTTGGAAAGCTTCTTCATATTTTCCGCTGCGAATGAGGGATACGTAACCGTGCGCCTTGATGCCCGCGGGGCACCCGTCAACACAAGGTGATGTTCCAGCTCGCGTGATCACTGCCTTCTTTGGCACCGCCTGCGGAAAAGCGATGTAAGCGGCGCGGCGCGCGACAAGACCTGCGTTGAATTCATCGGGCACTGCAACCGTACACGCCGTTTGGCATTCGCTGCAGCCCGTGCAGGCCGCCCAATCAACGAAGGTTGATTTCTCCCGCACGCTCGCATGAAAGGCACCGTCGCTATCGCGTTGGATTCCCATAACTTCGCTGTACAACTTGGTCGTGATATTTGGGTGGTTGATGGTCGAGGACATCTTGGGTCCAGAGATGCAACTAGCGCAGTCAAGTGTAGGGAATACTTTGCTAAGCAGGATCATCCGCCCGCCGACGCTGGCCTCCTTCTCGACAAGCAGGACTTTGTAGCCCATGTCGCCGAGTTTTATCGAAGACTCCATCCCGCCGATGCCGCTACCGATTACCATCACGTCGTAATCCATTTGCAACTCCACTCCTCGATCTCCGTGTCGCACCTTTAGCGCAACGTGATTTTAAATAAAGAGGTTTACGTTCGCTTCGTCAGCATCGCCCAAATAACTCGCGACCCCCGCGTACTCAAGACCGTCAATGAGTTCCTCTGGCCGAAGCCCCATGATGTCCATCGACATAGAACATGCGATCATCTTCACGCCTTGTTCTCTCGCCGATGCGATGAGCTCTTCCAGAGACATGACGTTCTGCCGACGCATCATGCGCTTCATTAACTTGGGACCTGCACCAGCAAAATTCATGTGCGAGAGCCTTAGCCGCCCTGGGCCACGCGGCATCATCTTTGAGAACGCTATCTGTAGCGGACTTTTATCTTTAGTCGCCACTTTTTTCGGACGCCGCAGGGCATTGAGCCCCCAGAATGTAAAGAACATGGTGACTTCGTCGTCCATTGCCGCCGCCCCGTTGGCGATAATGAAGGCCGCTATCATTTTGTCGAAATCCCCACTAAAGACGATGATCGTTTTTCTTGTCTTGTCCACGCCCCTGCCCCGCTCTCTAGTAATTCGTTGGTTACGGCGCGAGGGTCGCAGCCGTGGATACTGGCCCAAGTTCGGACAGCATTTGCGAGAACTCCCGCATGTAGTTAACAAAAGGTTCAGCGCAGACCGAACAGAGCGCTGCCATTTTCAGTCGTTGAGGTTCCAACCCCTTGGCCTTCATAAGTTCGTGCGCCTGCTCAATTATTAGCGAGGTTCGCTGCGAACAATCAGGTAGCAATGCGCACTCCAAACCGTCAGAACCGATGAATACTCCGTCAAGTCCGCGCTCAAATGCGTGCACGAGCCAACTCGGCTTAATCCCGCTACTGCAAGGAACATTCATTGTTGAGACCGTTGCCGAGTAGTGCATGTGTCTGCTCCCCGCCAAATCGATGCCGGGATCGGAAATGTTGTTCGTCGAGAAAACTAGAATCCTTGGTTTAAACCCGGTCTCGAGAACAGTCGTCATGTTCAGATCACTTCATCTTCCGCAGGAAAAGTCGCAAGTAGCCAGCGTCATCGAAGGAACCGAGGAAATCGTGACCCATCTTTTTTGACCAGGCTGGCAGGTCTTTGAGTGTTCCTGAATCGGTTGCGAGAACCTCCATAACGCCACCTACTGCAACCGTGCCAATAGCTTTCTTGGCTGCCAAAATTGGTCCGGGACACGACGTTCCGCGCGCGTCGACCACCTGGTCGGCCTTAATTTCTCTGAGATTCTCAATGGCTACTGTCATGGTGATGCCTCCTCAATGGGGCGCATGAATATGCGCCGGTGGTCGTGTCCCGACATTGGGAATACGACACTGTCTGAACTTGATAAATTTAACATTCGAGTGGAGCTTGAAAAGCGAAATGTGACATACCCCACGGGGTATCACTTGTGATGTTCCCAACGATATTTACTGTGACGTTCCCCACGACGTGGAGTCAATCAGACCCACACTCCTTCCGGCTCAAATGCAAGTGGCCAGATGGACATTACCTGACCAAATTTCGATGGAAGGTGGCTCCGTTATTCACTCAAAGTTCATACCTGCTTCCCTACCGTGTTGAGATCCGTGTTCGAAATTCTTTAGAAAATTACTGAAGCATTTTGAATTGAGGTAAGGGCAACTGATTGCTATTCGCGAGTGTGAGAAGATTTAATATGTCCATTGCAACTGGAATCTCCGACCTTTCCAAAATGTATAGAGAGTTGTTTACAGTTTTCAATAATGTCACCTACATGGACACCTGCTCGCAAGGAGCCCTCGGCGATCCAGTGCGTGCAAGTTTTGACGCATACCTGCAAACGATGCAGATCCAGGGCTCCGCATGGGGTGAATGGGCCGGGCAACAAGAACGTGTGCGTGGACTCATTGCCCAGTTGTTTAAGGTTGCATCCACAGAGATTGCCGTGACTTCGACCGCCTCTGCTGCTGTTAGTTCATTGGCTTCCGCCTTTGATTTCCGGGCAAAGCGAAACAAGGTAGTTACAACGGAGAATGAATTTCCTACTATTGGCCAAATTTGGCATGCCCAGGAACGACGTGGAGCCAAAGTAGTTCACATACCCAGCAAAGTTGATCTAACGGTTGATATCGCAGCGCTTATCGATGCAATTGATGAAGAGACCCTTTTGATCTCTGTCACTTTGGTCTGTTTCCGCAATGGTGCATTGACCGAGCTTGAGCCAATTATCGAGGCCGCTCACAAGAAAGGCGCACTCGTTTTAGTTGATGCCTATCAAGCAGTGGGCGCAATCCCCATTGATCTATCTACGCTTAAGATTGATTTTCTCGTTGGCGGAAATCTCAAATATATGTTGGGGGTTCCTGGCGTTGGATTCATGTTTGCAAGAAGCTCCACTACGGCCAACCTAGTGCCGACAAGCACTGGTTGGTTTGCCGCCCGAGATATTTTTGCTATGGATATTCACGCCTACGATCCATCGAAAGATGCCCGCCGCTTCGAGTCAGGTACACCCGTCGTTCCATCACTCTATGCCGCCGCTGCCGGTCTCCAGATGCTGTTAGAGATAGGCCTTGCCAATATTCAACAATATGTCGCACCGCTTCATGATGAGCTACGCGAGGGAATTCAAGATTTGGGCGGAAATGTCGTGACTCCCCCCGCCGGCGCCAGTCATGGCCCTATGCTTGCCGTTGCATCGATCGATGAAAATGCGCATGTTGCCGCCCTTCAGGGAGAAAAGGTCGTGACTTCTTACCGTGGTGGAAACGTTCGAATATCACCTCACTTTTATAACAACAGAGAAGATGTTGAAAAAGTTCTTGCCGCATTCGCCAAGCACAAATCCTTCTTACGGAGATAGAGATCATGTCAAAAATTGAAAAAGTAACGCTTGCTAAAGGTCTGGAAGTCTCCCGCGTCATAACCGGACTTTGGCAAATTGCCGATATGGAAAAAGATGGCCATACCTTGGATCCGGCCGCAACCTCTTTATTCATGGAACCTTATGTAGAAGCTGGACTAAATGCTTTTGATATGGCCGATCATTATGGGTCTGCCGAGATTATCGCCGGACATTTTCAGAGTCAGAACGCGCTAGGTGGCAATACCCATATGTTTACCAAGTGGGTTCCCAAACCTCATTCGGTTACACGTACGGAAGTTCGCGCGGCAATACAAGAGCGCCTGACCCGGCTCAAGACCAAGAAGGTGGAACTTCTTCAGTATCACGCGTGGAGTTATACAAATCCTTATTGGCTTGACACTCTCATTTACTTGCAGGAACTGCAAGAAGAAGGACTAATAGGAGCAATTGGTACAACCAACTTTGACACCGCCCATCTTCGCATTGCAAAGTCAATCGGGATAAATATTGTTACCAACCAGATTTCTTATTCCCTAGTAGATCGACGAGCTGGCCAGGCCATGGCTGACTACTGCGCGGCCAACGGCATAAAGATTCTTGCCTACGGAACCGTCTGCGGAGGTTTCATATCTCACAAGTGGCTTGGTGCGCCAGAACCTGTTGGCGATCAGCTCACAAACTGGTCCCTCATGAAATACAAGCGATTTATCGATGCTGCGGGCGGTTGGGATAAGTTCCAACATGTTCTCTCTGAGGTAGATCTTGTTGCGCAAGAATGCAATCGATCAATTTCAACGGTTGCCAGTAAATATCAACTGGCCCAGAAAGCAGTCGGAGCGGTAATTATTGGGGCGAGACTTGGCCAGAGCGCACACGTTGATGAGGCAGCGTCTCTCTTCACCTTTGAATTAACAGATAAGCAAATTAATCGAATCTCAACGGCGCTCAATACCTTGACTCCTATCCCCGGTGACTGCGGCGACGAATATCGCAGACCCCCGTATTTGACGGCTTCCGGTGATTTGAGCCACCACGTAGCAGATTTTCCGCCTGCCTACCAAGTAACAAAATATGGCAACCGGAGTTATATCGATTCTGGAACGACCTGGGAAAGCCTGGCTGGATATTCACGAGCAGTTAGAGTCGGCAATCGCATCATGGTTTCAGGCACAACGGCCACTCATAGGGAAATGTTGGTTGGTACCAATGATCCCATCGCTCAAACACATTTTGTTATTGACAAGATTGAGGCATCGATTGAATCCTTGGGCGGCAAGCTCAGTGAAGTCGTGCGCAGCCGAATCTTCTGCAGCGATTTGAAACATTGGGAGCCAATTGCCCGAGTGCATGGAGAACGGTTTGCCAATATCCGCCCCGCCAACACCATGGTGGAAACCAAATTGATCGGTGATGGATATATGGTTGAGATCGAAGTAGAGGCAGTATTAGATTGATTAAACGCGAATTAGTCCCGGGATACGAAATATCCCCTGTCATCAAGGGTGGTTGGCAACTCAGCAAGGGTCACTCCTTAGATTCCGCTATCGAAACCAGCCAGGCGATCTCGGATACTGTGACATTCATTGAGGCAGGAATTTCCACGTTAGATTTCGGGGACATCTATACAGGTGTGGAAGAACTCATCGGTGGAGCCCTTCGCGAAATCGAGCGTCGCCACGGCTCTGACTGGAGATCATTCCCTCAGCTTCATACAAAATATGTGCCCAACGAGAATTTTCTCCATGACTTTGTTAAATCAGATGTGCAGACAATCGTGGATCGTTCCCTTGCCCGGCTGGGTGTGGAACAGCTAGACCTCGTGCAATTTCATTGGTGGAAATATGAAGCTAAGAATTACCCAGTTGCCATGGAGGAGCTCTTTAAGTTAAAGGCAGCTGGAAAGATTCGACATGTCGGCATTACCAATTTTGACCTTCCACACATTAAGGAATTTGTCGATGCGGGCTTTAAACCTGCCAGTATCCAATTGCAATATTCGGCGCTAGATTCGCGTGCCGAAAACGGGGTCGTTGATTACTGTATTAAGGAAGGCATCGGCATACTTTGTTACGGAAGCGTTGCCGGAGGCCTTCTCTCTGAGAAGTACTTAGGTAAACCGGCGCCAACAACTGCCGAAACCCGCTCTAGCATTAAATATCAACTCATCATTGAAGATTTTGGGGGATGGGACCTGTTTCAAGAGTTACTTACTGTTCTAAAATCCATTGCGAAGGCTCACGCCACAGATATTGCGACAATATCTTCGGCCTACATACTCGGGCGGCCGGGAGTGAAAGGTGTGATCGTGGGTGCTCGAAATATCAGCCATCTTCAATCCAATTTACTAATTCCAGAGATTACGCTCTCCCCCGCTGAGGTATCTCAAATTGCGGCAATCAAGACTAGGGCGAGCGGCCCTGTCGGAGATGTCTATGACTTAGAGCGATACTCTGATCGCCATAGAAACATCATGCATACCAACAACAATTAAGTCGGATCCGCAAAGTTCAATGAGGCGAGAAGATTCCCGACTCTAAGGTGAATCTTCTTTCTGGTGGCGAGTCAAGGATTCGAACCTTGGAAGGCGTAGCCGGCGGATTTACAGTCCGCTCCCATTGGCCGCTCGGGCAACCCGCCAAGGCTGTGCTGGTGATACGGCATGCGCAGATTACCTTAATTCCTGCCTGCAATGCTAATCAAAACCTTTATACGACCAGCCACATGGGATTTTCAAAGCGTTTTACGAAGGCGGAGAGCCACTGCGCTGCCAGCGCACCATCGATGGCCCGATGATCTACTGACAGAGTGAAGTTAATGACGGAGGCAACTTTGATCATGCCCTCTACGACTACTGGCTTCGCTTTAGCTGCACCCACGGCCAAGATCGCAGATTGAGGCGGATTCAAAATTGCAAAGAATTCATCAGTGCCATACATCCCGAGATTTGTAACCGAGAAGGTACCTCCCTCAATCTCCTTCTGCTTCAAACGCCCTATTCGCGCTCGAGCAATAAGGTCCTCGGTTGCACTTGCTATTTGGTTGAGATTCATGTGATTCACTGCACGCACGACCGGCGTAACTAACCCATTATCAGTGGCAACAGCAATTGAAATATCAACATCATCGAATCTACGTAATTCATCTTCGGTCCAGATCACATTTGCCTCAGGCACGTCGGTGAAAGCGGCTGCAACTGTCTTCAAAACAAGGTCGGTGACGGATACTTTCTTTTCTGACCAGTCATTGATTTTCTTGCGCATATTCAAAAGATCATCGGCTATGCATGGGGCGGAGAGATAGAAATGTGGGACCGAGGACTTGCTTTCGGTTAGCCGACGAGCGATGGCACGACGCATCGAAGTATGCGGTATCGATGCGTACGAACCGGTTGCTAGTACCGGAGTGGATTTGATTTCTGGTTTAGTTGAACTGCCCGAGGCAATAAATGCTTCAACATCACGCCTAACGATTCGACCACCGGGGCCGCTACCGCGGAGCAACTGAGGATCAATCCCGCCTTCTTTTGCTAACAAGCGAGCCAGTGGGCTGGAAAAAATGCGCTCCTTAGCTGGCGCCTCTGTTTCAACCACAATGATTTCTTCACGCTTTGCTATTGGAGTAGCGGATGGGGAAGAAATATTCTCAACTGCAAGAATTTTGTCTACATCAGCTTCATTCTCGCCAGCGGCTAAAAGCACTGCAATGGGTGCGCCGACCGAGATGGATGACCCCTCCTTGACCAACTTCCGCCCTAAAACTCCATCAATTTCCGCGGGCACTTCTACCAACGCTTTCTCAGTCTCCGCTTCAGCAAGTGGTTGGCCAATCGTGAATGTGGCGCCTTCATCGATCAGCCATTTGGCGATAATTGCCTCAGTCGCATTGGCCAGAACCTCTGGCATTCTCATAATGCTGGCCATGTTACTTAGTACCGCCAAAGCCTTCACGAACTATTTCTAGTCCTGCGACGATTTCTTCAACTCCCGCGATAGCCGCACGTTCAAGCACCTTGGAAATACTTGGTGAGGCCTCACCACCGGTTACCCGCTGAACGGGTTGATCCAGCCAGTCAAAGAATCGACGTTGAATTTCATCGGCCACCCAGCCACCGTAGGACGTTCCACGCGCACCTTGTTCAACTATCAGCACGTTGTTGGTCTTTTGAATACTTGCGCCTACCGTCTCCCAGTCAAAACTTGCGCGGTCAAGCCAACGAAGGTCAATTACTTCAGCATCTACTCCAGATTGCTCAACGGCGGTTAGAGAGTGCTTGACCATGGAAAGGTAGGTAAGCACCGTGACATCCTTGCCCGCACGACGAACACTGGCTTTCCCAAAAGGAACCTGATAATCCAAATCAATCTCGGGGATTTCTCCCATGTCTGCGTATAGGTCAACATGTTCCAACACGAGCACAGGGTCTTCCAATGCGAGAGCCGCATTCATTAAACCAATGTAATCAGCAGGAGTCGAAGAAGCAACGATGCGCCATCCTGGGGAGGTGGCAAAAATCCCTGCTGGGTCCATTAGATGTTGTGAGCCGTAACCGCTCCCCATTGCCACTTTGGTCCGTAGAACGAGTGGAACCGGATTCTTACCGCCAAACATATGGCGCGCTTTCCCGATTTGGTTGAAGACCTGGTCCGCTGCAACCCACATGAAATCTGGGTACATGAATTCGACCACCGGTCGGTATCGACCGTCCAGCGCCATACCTCCGCCTAACCCAACAAAAGCGTTCTCGCTAATCGGTGTACCAAGAATCCGATCGGGATATTTCTTCGATAGACCCTTGGTCGCACCGTTCGTGCCGCCATTGAGACGGTGAATGTCCTCACCGAGAATGACTATTCGATCATCGCTTTCCATTCGGCGATCAAGAACTGCAGCAATAGCATCCACAAATTTGCTTGCTTTTGTTGCTCCAGAATAGGAATTTGGCTCGAGTGTGCGAGCGCCAGATAATTCGCTGGCATCCCCACGTACCCCAACATTTACAAAATTCACATCTGGCCAAAGATCGGGGCGGATCCGACGTTTGCCCGCGATATCGGGGTTTGGTTCGGTAAGGGCGGCAATCGCTAATTTGTTAGCGGCAACGGCCTGCTCTCGTACCCAATCCACTCCCGCTTGGTCTATGAGTCCAAGTGTGATCATTTCGGTTGCAACGCGCAGCAATGGATCTCTTGCCCGCCATAGCGCCTCTTCCTCCTTAGTGCGATACCCAAATGCACTTCCTGGAAATGCGCCATTTTGGTGGAAGAAGCGATATACCTCAGCCTCAATAACTGCCGGACCTTGACCACTGCGCATGAAAGCTTCGGCCTCTTTCATCGCCAAATGAACAGCAAGAGGATCCATACCATCGACTCGCCAAGACGGAATTGAGAAACCCAATCCACGACCAGAAAGCCGTGGCTCGCCGTTTACCTCATTGACGTGAGTGGATACGGCATAGAGATTGTTCTCAATGAAGAAACAGAGGGGAAGTTTCCACGCAGAAGCCAAGTTCATGGTTTCCAGAACCGAACCAATGTTCACTGCGCCATCACCGAAGTAAGAAATCGTGATGTTATCTGTTCCTGCACGTTTTTGTGCCCATGCATTGCCTGCTGCAAGCGGAACTCCGCCACCAACAATTGCGTTTGTTCCCAATGCCCCGGCTTCGAAATACTGTAAATGCATCGAGCCGCCACGTCCGGCACAATAGCCTTGTGACAATCCAAGAATTTCCGCAAGAGTGCGCTGCAAAACAATTTGTAAATCTGGCGTAACCAAGTTCTTCAAATCCAATTTTCCGCTAGAGACATGGTTTATTACCTTGGCAAGAAATTGATGATGACCCCGGTGCGAACCGTTGATCGCATCAGCAGTTACCAGGCCAACGATCGAACCGACTGCCCCACCTTCTTGACCAATACTGCTGTGCGCGGGACCGTGTACGAGAGACTCTCCCGCTAATTCCAAAACAGCCTCTTCAAATGCCCGGATTAAATGCAGTTGCCCAAGCATCGTGGCGAGAAGCTCGGGATCGGCCGCCTTCCAATCCTCTGGAGTAGTTCGTAATTCCACCCAGGGTTTAGCGGGTACTAGTGAAAGGTGTTCGGCCATAGCATCTCCTTGAGGGTGTCGGAGAGAACTCTAAAGGGGATTGAGTCCAATCGCAAGGTTTTTGACCCAATACCTCCCCTTTTTAGGCTTTTTTGTCTATTATTGGATCCAATCAAGGGATTTGAGGTAACCATATGAGCACAGGGATTCCGGGGCTACGAGGGACCGAACATATAGGTTTTACCGTGCCCGATTTGGAAGAGGCCACCAAGTTTTTTGTCGATGTAATCGGATGCGAGTTGGTCTATTCGTTGGGACCTTTCGTGCGAGATGACAACTGGATGAAGGAGCACCTAAACGTTCACCCACGCACAGTAATGAAAGAGCTGCGCTTTTTCCGCTGCAAGCAGGGACCCAATTTTGAGATTTTCCAATATGAACCTTTTGATCCACCCGCTCCGCAACCGCTAAACAGTGATATCGGCGGACACCATTTAGCCTTCTACGTCGATGACTTCAATGTTGCGTACGAGTATTTAAGGAGCAAGGGAGTTCAATTCCTGGGTGAGCCAACATTAAGTAAAAACGCCAGCGAAGGTCAGACCTGGGTCTACTTTCTCACCCCTTGGGGTATGCAGATGGAGCTTGTAAGTTTTCCGGGCGGAAAAGCCTACGAGAAAACAACTGCCCTTAGACTCTGGCATCCTGCCAATCCCGAGAATTAGAAGACTGGTGATCAATTGATGTCGGTAAGTTCTGAAAGTGAACTTGCCACCAGTCACCGCATCGCATCGATGCTCAAGGAAGCCATCCTTGCCGGGGAGTACCCACCAGGAGTGCGCCTTAGGCAAGAAGATATTGCCGAACAATTCGGCGCCAGCCGCTCCCCAGTTCGTGAGGCGCTTCGCATGTTGGAGGCCGATGGATTGGTAAATCTCATTGCTCACACTGGCGCGTGGATTACCGAATTGAGTCTGGCCGAGTGCGAAGAGATGTACCAGATTCGCGAACGGATAGAACCCTTACTCCTACGCATGAGTATTCCCCAACTTACAAATGACCAACTAGATCGCTTAGCTGAGTTGACGGCCCAAATGGAAAGTAACAGAGATGTCGAAGTCTTTCTAAAGTTGGACCGCGAATTTCACTTGCTTTCCTACGCCGGCGCCGAGACCGTTCTTCTCGGAGAGATGGTTGCAAGACTATGGAATACCACGCAGCATTACCGTCGCGCATATACCCGACTGCTTGCCAAAGACGGCTTCAAGCCAGCGCACTATGAGCATTACCTTCTGCTCTCTGGCATCGCGAAAAATGATGCAGAAGATGCAGAGCGAGTTCTCGTCGGTCACATCCGGCGCACGCGACTAGAGCTCGCGCAACATCCCGACGTCTTTTTGCATGTTGAAATTCCCAAGCCGGTTAAGAACGCGGCGGGATAATCTTTTCCGCGCGCAACTGGTCAAATAATTCCGTAAAAGAATCCGGAGTCACCTGCACTTCGCGAAATCCAGCCTTACGACTCTTTCCCATATCCGCAAAAGTTTCAACTTGCCGACCCAAATCAGCATCCGTGTGCCACCACGAAGCAATCTCCGTTGCTTTGTGCGGAACCAAATTGTATTTAGCGACGATGCCCTCCCAGATTTTATCTGCATCCGCCATTCTTGGCTCAAGCGGCAATATCTGACTTGGATATCCCGGATCTTCTAATTCGAAATACTCTGCGAGCAAGCGCCACAGTTGACGCCAACGGAATACGTCTCCATTAACCGTATTGAATGCCTGGTTCTTGGCGGCAGGAGCCGTTGCTGACCAAACCGCATGTCGGGCAAGCAATCTGGCATCAGTCACGTCAGTGACGCCGTTGTATTGCTCATTCGATCCCGGGAAAATGAAAGGTCGCCCCGTCTCCTTGCAAATGCTGGCATAAGTGGCAAGGGTGACTCCCATATTCATCGCGTTTCCAATTGCCCACCCGATCATCGTGTGAGGTCGATGCACGGACCACGTATAATCTTGCTCGGCGGCCGCCTTGAGGAGAATGTCTTCCTGCGTATAGTAGAAGTTTTCGATCGGAAGCCGCGGCTGACTCTCTTTAAACGGAGTCTCCATGGGAGTGGATGCGTACGATTCAAATGGCCCCAGATAATGTTTTAGACCAGTGATCAACACCGCATGTTCCATGCTCTTCATAACTTTTAGCGCGTCCAAAGTATTCTGCAACATCGCGCCATTGACAACGATGTTCTGCGCTTCATTATCTTGGCGAGACCAGGTACAGAAAAAAAGATGCGAGATATCAAGGTCAGAGAACGCCTTTTTTAAACTTTCAGGATCAAGGACATCGCCGAAAATATGGTGGACGCCTGGGACGGTAATCCCGGCCTTGCGGGAGAGACCATGAACGGTGAAACCAGCCTTAAGGAGTTCCTGAGCGATGTTATTTCCAGCGATTCCTGTCACGCCGATGACTAAGGCTTCTTTGCGCACGATGTATCCCCCGTTGTCTCTCACAGACTTCCTCATAGCGGCTCTGATGTTATGTGAGACTATACACAAATGCAAGATCTTCCCTATTTCTGCCCTTTGTGTTAATTATTGCTTGACGCTTGATCGGCGCTGGTGCTTGAATTCTGTCGCATTCCTATTTATCTAAGCTCAACGAGGAGATGGCATGGGGCGGGTACAGGAGAAATCAATTGTTGTGACGGGGGCGGGTAGCGGAATTGGCCGGGCTTTTGTGAAGGCATTCGCAGCTGAAGGCGCCAAAGTTGGAGTTCTAGACCTCAATTTGGCCGCCGCGCAGGCCGTAGTTGAAGAGATTTCCAAAGCTGGTGGGCAGGCAATCGCTCTCTGCGCCGATGTTTCCAAGCGAATAGCGGTACAGATCGCTCTAAAGGATTTCGTCAATTGGGCAGGGCGACTAGATGTCATATTCAATAACGCAGGTTTCAATAAACCGATGCCTCTTCTTGAGGTCACCGAGGAAAATTGGCATGCCATTATGAATGTAAATGGATTGGGCGTACTGATCTGCACTCAAGAAGCGGCCAAATATATGATTCCTCAGAAGAGTGGGAAGATCATTAACACCTCTTCAATGGCTGGTCGACAGGGATTCCCCTCATTTACGCCTTATTGCGCCAGTAAATTCGCTGTAAATGCGATTACCCAGGCCACTGCACGTGGATTAGCCGAACACAACATCACATGCAATTCGTTCTCCCCTGGTGTTGTCGCAACGCCGTTGTGGGATGGATTAAATAAGGATCTTTTCGAAATGGGTGAGGCCAAAACACCGGACTCAGCATTTGAAGATTATTCGGCCGGAATTGTACGGGGCAAACCAGCATACGCCGAAGATTTGGTTGGAACCGCCCTCTTTTTGGCCTCAATCGATTCCGATTACATGACCGGCCAAACCATCATGATCGACGGCGGAATGGTCCTGCTTTAAGAATAATCCCATCAAACCCAATAAGAATGTGAGAAAAGTATGAAAGCCCTGCAGTTTATGTCCCCAGGAATCATGGCAGTCAACGACATATCCATTCCAAAAATTGCCGAAGACGAAGTCTTGTTAGCCAGTAGGGCGGTAGGAATCTGTCATTCCGATATTGAACTTCTGGAAGGGCGGTACATCATTCCGTTTCGATATCCAGTAATTCCCGGCCATGAATGGGCCGGAGAAGTAATGGAGATTGGTAAGAATGTTACCTCTTTGAAAGTCGGGGACCGCGTTGTCGGTGAATGCGTTATCGGTCAAGAGCATTTTGGATTTAGCATAAGTGGAGCAATGGCGGATTTTTTCATTGCAAAAGCAGATTGGCTGCATAAACTGCCCGAGAATGTATCGTGGACTCAAGGGGCGCTTGTCGAACCATTTAGTTGTGGTTACTACGCAACGGTTCGCGCTGACAATCTTGATGCGAGTGACACTGTCGTTGTTTTTGGGGCGGGTCCGATAGGTTTAGGTGTAATAGCCGCCTCGGCCGCAAAAGGTGCGCGCGTAATTGTCGCTGAACCGTCCCAGGTGCGTGCCAACATTGCCTTGGATCTGGGTGCTGAATCTGTTGCAGATCCAACACGGGTCGACTTCCTCGAAAACATCCAGGAACTAACCAAAGGTGCAGGTGCTTCAGTTGTTTTCGATGCAAGCGGAAAGCCACAGGCAATGGCAAGCACCTTGGATGTTGCCGGATTCAGGGCTCGCATTGTCATCATCGGCATCAGCGTTGGCGGTGAGGCACCTGCGCGACTAGGACAAGTTCAATCAAAGGAACTTCAAATCCGTGGAATTATCGGTTCTCCTGGAGTCTGGCCGCAAACAATTCGTTTCTTGGCTCGAACGGGCGTTGACCTTTCTAAAATCGTGACATCCTCATTTGACATAGCGAATGCAGACCAGGCCTACCAAACCGTTTTGAACGATAAGTCTCAGATCAAAGTACATGTTACGAATAGGGCTTCGTGATGAGGGCCGCAGTACTTCATGGTCTGCACGACCTGCGCATCGAAGATGTACCTATGCCTACTTTTGGTGATGACGACGTCCTAATAGAAGTTGCCTACAACAGCCTGTGTGGCACAGACGCCACCGAATTTGCCAAAGGTTCAATCATGGTTCCCCTCAATTCAATCCATCCGAATAGTCGTCACACGGGGGCAACGATTCTGGGTCACGAGTTCATTGGTAAGGTAGTTGATGCAGGTGTAAACGCTCGAGAAATGATAGGCAAAAGGGTCGCATGCGGCGCCGGAGTCTCATGTGGGAAGTGCCGGCGGTGCCTTGAAGGACGAACAAATCTCTGCGACAAGTACTACACACTGGGATTAAGTTTTCACGGCGGATTGGCCGAATTCGTGGCAGCACCAAAATCTATCTGCATACCGATTCCAGATGATGTCTCTGACATTCACGCCGCCTTGGCACAACCCCTTGCCGTCGGAATTCATGGGGCCCGGCGTGCCGGAGTTAAATCAGGCGACAAAGTTCTCCTGCTCGGCGCTGGGGCCATTGGTTCTTTCGTATGTGTCGCTCTTCAACAATTTGATGTAGAGATAATCGCTATGGATATCGACGAAAAGCGATTAGCGACCGTCGCAAAACTTGGTGCGGATCAGACCATTTTGATTCCGTCAGAGATCACTCCAGCAGAAATTAGGGAACTCTACCCAAGTCAAGCAGACGTGGTCTTTGAAACATCTGGAGCTCCAGGCGCTATTGCCAGGGCTCTGGCATTAACCAAAATGGGCGGCACTTTGCTTTTGATGGGATTAAATAAAGCGCCACAGGAATTAAATTTTGCGAGTGCGATTCTTCAAGAAATCACGCTGGAGACGACAGTCGCTCACGTTTGCGCCGACGATATTCCTGAGGCGTTAGATCTCCTTCGATCCGGCACGGTGGCCGAATTGCTTACTGGAAAGGTGGTGCTCTTGGAAAATGTAGTTGAGGCATTTGAAGAACTCGCCGCTGGAAAGGCAACCGGAAAGATTTTGGTGAGTCCAAAACATGGCTAAGGTTGCAATTTTAGGTGCAGGTAAAATGGGATCGGCGATGGCGCGCGAGTTGGTAAAGGCTGGACACCGCGTATTACTTTGGAATCGAACAAATTCAGTTGTCGATGAATTCATCGGCTCCCTCAATTCGGAACTGATTGGATCTTCCCCCTCCGTAATTCAGGCTCTCTCTAAGGCAGATATTGCCATCTGCACCTTCGCTGATGGCGCTGTAACTCAGTCAGTCCTGCTCTCAAATCCAAAGACTCTGACCGACGTAAATCCACATTTGATTATCATCGACATGGGAACCAGCGGGGTTGAGGCCGCCAAATTGCTAAATGCTGGAATCACTTCAGCTGGTTTACGCTTCGTCGACGCCCCAGTTTCCGGGAGCGTCTCCACCATCGCAGCCCATCAATTGCTGGTCATGGCCAGTGGAGACCAGGTCACAATTGAGAAAATTACTCCAACTTTGCTGGCCTTTTCCAAGAAGGTAATCCATCTCGGCCAACCGGGAGCGGGTCAAGCTATGAAACTAGCCGTCAATCTCATAGTGCATACCCTGGATTCGGCATTGGCCGAGGCTCTGGCGATCGCCGTGAAATCCGGGATTACTGCAAGCGCCGCATATGACGTACTGGATGAAAGCGTGATCGCAGCACCCTTTGTAAAGTACAAGCGAACTGCTTTTCTCGATCCACAGACTCCTGTGGCGATGAAGGTGGATGCCTGCCTGAAAGATCTCACCCTCATCAACGACTGGGCCAAGAAGTTGGGCCTACAGCTTCGAACGGCTCCATCTGTGCAGGAAGCATTTAGCGACGGGGTGAGCGCAGGCCTGGGCGAGAAGGACATGGCTCGCCTTTTAGATCTCTTCCTTCCCTAGGGGTGCATGGCAGCAGGCAATTTCTGGTTTGTTACGAAAACTTTGCCAAACTGTTATCGGTAACCTCTTGTTAACACCAGGGGTCATGTGTAAAGTCTCGGTGAACAAGAGCGCTCATCCGCAGAGTGCCAGATAGTTTATTAATCAGTGAAGGGTGGCCATGAGCACGATCGACACTCGCGAAGTGAAGAAATCTTCACGGATTCAAATATCTCGCGGGATGCGGACTGTTTTGATCGGGTTGTTCGTCCTTTACGTGGCAAGCACCTTCATTGCGCCGAGTAGCGTAAGCCGAGTTGCTCAAATGGGGATGCTTCCATTCGCGGCAGCTTTGGCCATTGTTGGGCTAGGTCAAACCCTTGTCGT
>JBBRSY010000011.1:0-34733 GCA_038244965.1 Candidatus Nanopelagicales bacterium
ATGCCTGTCTTGGGGCCCATCCAGCGGCAACAAGACGCGCCATGGCCGAAATTGCTTGGATTGCCGTCGAGTCGTAGAGCCGATAACCCGAATCGCTACGAATTGGAGCACCCATGCCATATCGACGATCCCATGCACGCAGGGTGGCTACTGGTATGCCCGTCTGCTCCGAGGCGCCCTTAATCGTGTACATGCGCCCTATCCTAGAACAAACCCGAGACAATGGCTAGACATTCGGGGATATATCGGGTAAATTTTTCCATAACACAAGACAAGCATGGGACAGGACGGGAAGAGCGCCATGAAGCCCAGCGTTGCGATCGTCGGTTCTGGCATATCTGGCCTCACTGCGGCCTACATTATGCGCGACTCCCATGAGGTTACCCTCTTCGAACAAGACGTGCGTTTTGGTGGTCACGCCCACACCCATCAGGTGGCCACCGCTGAAGGCCAGACGGTGGCGGTGGATTCTGGCTTTATCGTTCACAACGAGGCCACCTACCCAATATTGCTACGGATCTTCGGCGAACTGGGGGTTGAAACCCAGCCGACCGAGATGAGCATGAGCATCACCTGCGACGGGTGCGGACTTTCCTACTCGGGTGGACGTGGGTTGCGAGGCGTATTTGCACAGCCGTGGCGGATTCTTGATCCGCGCTTTCTTCGCATGCTGGTGGAGGTGCCCCGTTTTCACCGAGCAGCCAAATCTTTGCTTGCCGGCGCAGGTGACCAGCGACAAACATGGGGTGAGTTCCTCTCGAACGGTCGTTACAGCACCTACTTCACTGGCCACTTTGCCATCCCACTCGTCTCGTGTGTTTGGTCCTCTAGCGAGGAACAAACCCGCGCCTATCCGGCCCGGCACCTCTTCGAATTTCTTGACCATCACGGGATGCTTACCGTCAATAACTCACCGAGTTGGCGAACAGTTGTTGGTGGTTCACGCATTTACGTGGATCGGATCACCGCACTTCTCCCTAACGCACATCGCGAGCGGGGCGTTACCTCAATCGCGCGTTCTGCGGATGGAGTGGATGTCACCACAAACGATGGTGAGACTCGCCGATTTGATCGCATCATTATCGCCACGCACGCGAACAGCGCGCTCGCACTATTGTCGGATGCGACCGAGCAAGAACGCGCAGATCTCGCAGCTATTCCTTATTCCACGAATGAGACCTGGTTGCATCGAGATTCCAAGGTACTTCCCCAGCGTGACGGCGCCCGCGCATCTTGGAATTATCGGATGACTTCCTGCAACACAGACTCGTCGTCGGTGCTGGTGAGTTACTGGATGAACAAGCTCATGCACATCTCGTCAAATGCGGACTTCGTAGTCACACTCAATCCCGTTGGAAGAGTTGACGAACAACGCGCGATCGCGCGGATGACGTACGAGCATCCGGTCTTTACACTCAAGGCTGTGGAAGCAGCGAAGCGGCTCAAAAGTTCAGGCGGGGCACGTTTGGCCTTCGCTGGGGCGCATCTCGGCTGGGGTTTTCACGAAGACGGGGCGCGTTCGGGCCTTGAAGCCGCCCAGAAATTCGGTGCGCAATGGTGACGACAGACCTGCATCAAACAATATTGTCAAGGCTCCCGGCAATCGTACGCGGTCGCGTGCAGCATCGCAGATTCACGCCGATCGATCACAAACTCGGGTTTACGACCTATGAATGGATCGTTGATGTAGATAACTTGCCAAAGGCGAGCCGCTTCGCCTCCTTCCTTCCCAGCGATCACTTTGGTGGCAACGCCCCGACTTTGCGAGCGGCGATCGAATTTTTTGCGAAAGCACATGGCGAAAATATCAATTCCGGCGACCGGCTAGTTATGTTAGCAAGTGCCCGATCTCTCGGATATGTCTTCAATCCGTTATCAGTTTACTGGTGCATCGCAGCGGATGGTTCTGTGCGATGGGTTATTTTGGAAATCCATAACACATACGGGGATCGTCATGCCCATCTCATCCATATTGACGGTGCCGGGTCCGCAAGGGTCAACAAGGAGTTCTATGTTTCGCCGTTTTTAACAATTGAAGGACGCTATGAGTTCAAGGTACAACTGAGCAAGGAAAAAGTTTTTGTAAGGGTGAACCTAGTGCAGGAGGGAGCACTTGTGTTTAGTGCAACCTTCGTAGGCAATCCACAACCCAGCACGCGCGCCGTGCGCATGCGCTCCACCTTCAGAACACCATTGGTGACCTACCAAGCAACCGCGCGCATCCGCATTCATGGTATCTGGCTCTGGTTGCGGCGCCTTCCTGTGGTCCCCCGTCCGTCCCATCCAATGCCGAAAGGATTTCTGTGATGACGCAACTTACTGTTGATTTCACACGGCGTTGGCCGTCGATCGCCCATTCCCCTGACTCACCTTTGCGCGCCACCGTCGCGAAGTGGTTGCTCGCCCGAATCGCACCTCATGTCCCCGTCACAGTGCAACTGCCAGATGGATCGCGCAAGGGTCCACGCCAAGATGGGTTACCAGTGTTCAAAATAGAGAGCAATGATTTCTTTGATCGCCTCGGTGCCGATCTCAAAATCGGTCTAGGCGAGTCGTACATGGCCGGAGACTGGCATCCGGGTGCAGGTTCCGATCTCGCTGATGTACTTAGCCCATACGCAGCGCGACTAACCGATCTTGTACCAGCATGGATGCGTACTTTCCGCCGACTTTTTGAACCATTGCACCCACATCATGAAGAAAACAATCCCGAAGGTGCCAAATCAAATATTTCGCGGCACTATGACTTATCAAATGACCTATTCGCCGCATTTCTCGATGAGACTATGACGTATTCGGCTGCGTGGTTCGATGATGATCGAGAGAAAGTTGGATTCGACGGACTAGCTGCCGCACAACGCCACAAGATTGAAGGTGTTCTCGACTATGCCCATGTAAAACCGGGAGATCACATTCTCGAAATCGGAACAGGATGGGGCCAATTGGCACTCCAAGCTGCCCAGCGCGGAGCAATCGTTCACACGATAACGCTCTCCCGAGAACAGCAAGCCTTAGCCCAAGCACGAATTGATGCTGCGGGTTTGACCAATCGCGTGCACATTGAATTACGCGACTACCGCGACCTTCGAGGCGAATACGACGCAATAGTGAGCGTTGAAATGATTGAGGCAGTCGGCGCGAAATACTGGCCAACCTATTTTGAAACGGTAGGTTCGCTGCTAAAGCCCGGCGGCTATTTTGGATTGCAGGCAATCACCATGTCCAACGATCGCATGCTTGCTTCACGCCATGCTTACACCTGGATCCACAAGTACGTCTTTCCCGGCGGTCTCATTCCATCGATCGAGGCAGTTTCAGAGAACGGTCTGAATTTCGGAATGATGGAGATAGTCGACACCCGTTCACTTGGGCTCGACTATGCGCGAACTTTACGGTTATGGCGCGAACATTTCGATGAGCACCGGGAAGTCGTCGCCCACCTTGAATTCGACGAGACTTTCGTTCGCATGTGGGACTACTACCTTGCCTATTCGGAGGCAGGTTTTCGTTGCGGTCACCTCGACGCTTTGCAATTCTCTATGCGAAAGGTGTCATGAAAATGGGGAAACGTGGCGGTTCACTGCGGGGGCGCAGTGTCTGGGTGATTGGCGCTTCATCTGGCATTGGCGCAGCCCTGGCAGTAGAACTCGTTAACCATGGCGCGCGTGTTGCCATTTCTGCGCGCAACGAGGCCGCATTGCGTGAGGTTGCTAATGATGCGATGGCGGTTGTTCCAGTTGATATGACGGACCGGGCGGGTCTAGTCGAAGCGGCAAAACGCGTATCGGCTTTGACGGATGGGTTGGATGTAGTAATTATCATGGGCGGCTACTGGAAGCAGATGTCGGCCACAAATTTCAATGTTGATGAATTCTCGCGACACATCGAAGTCAATGTTATCGGAATGGCCAACGCGGTTGCGGCGGTCTTGCCAAAAATGCAAGCACAACACAACGGAACAATTGTTGGCGTCTCCTCCGTTGCGGGTTATCGCGGAATGCCTGGGGCTGAGGGCTATGGACCAAGTAAGGCCGCACAGTTGAACTTCCTGGAATCTCTTCGTCTCGGACTGAAAGGCACGGGAGTAACAGTGCAGACCGTCTCTCCCGGATTTGTTCGAACCGAAATGACGGCGACGAATACTTTCAAGATGCCATTTCTCATTGATGCCGACGCAGCTGCTCGCCATATTGTGCGCGGACTTGAGAAGGGCAGAGACGAGATCATCTTCCCATTGCCGATGGCTATCATAATGAAGATCGCGCGCATCATCCCCAATAGATGGTGGACCGCGTTGCTTGGTAGACGGTCTGGAAAGTAGGGCGTGATTCGAGAGGAATTAGCAAGACGATTTCGCCGCCTGCTCAGCGGGGCGCCCACTGGAGTTCCTGATTGGACCCCGCTAATTGCGGCAGGTGATGACGCCGGTTACTTTTCGCCCACGGATGCACCCTGGATCGTGCACGCGGATTTTGCAACGCTTATTGGAGGAATTCGAGCGCTGCTTGTGCAAGCTATGCACCCAGGCAGCCTCTCCGGAGTCGTGCAGCATTCACGCTATGAAGAAGATGTGCTCGGCCGTCTCACCGGAACAATCCGCTGGCTAACGTCTACGACTTTCGCTTCTACGACCGCGGTAGAAGAGGAAGCCGCCAGAGTGCGCCACATGCACGAACGAGTGCGTGGCAACTACATAGATGCCCAAGGCGAGCAACGAAACTATCGCGCGAGCGATCAAGACTTGCTCATGTGGGTACACCTCGCATTCACCGACTCGTTTCTCGCCGCACATACCCAGTACGGGCGTCGTCCGATTCCGGGCGGGCCAGATGCCTACATCAAACTTTGGGGCAAATCTGTAGTGCTCCTCGGATTAGAAAATCCACCGGAATCTCAAGGGCAATTGCGCACTAAAATGCGCGATTTCGATCCACAACTTATTGTCGATGAACGCACGAAGCGCGTCGTCCGATTCATTCGCCGTGCGCCACTGCCAATTCTCGCCCGACCGCTCTATCGATTGCTTTTTCACGCCGCGGTGGATTCACTTCCGGACTCATGCCGTAAGCGACTCGGACTTCGCCATCTACCCAGCCCTATTATCCGTCCGCTCGCCCGGTTCGCGTTGCGGGCGATGCGCACGATTGTGGGCACGCGTTCACCGCTGGAAGAAGCCGCCCTACTGCGATTAAATCGCCTTTCACTTGCTGCCGAAAAGTAATGATCAATCTCGCTATCCTCGAATAGACTTGGACGAATTTCTTAACTTGGCCGCCACAACGATTCCAAGCATCATTCCAAAAATCACATGTTCCACTGTGAAATGTCCGCATCCTACGATTTTTGCCATGTCAGATATTGGCTTACCCCCACCGAAAACGTGCGCAGCTATTGGGAGTCCCACGACACCGTTGACAACCAAGACCAACAATCCAAACATCGTGCCCGCTACTACAGTGAGCGAACGCGACAAGTGCCCCTTTGAAACGATAACTGCAAATATCGCGCCCGCGATTGCACCAGTCATCATGTGGACTACGGCGCCGACCACTGCGGGGCCAAAAGTAAAGTAGAAATTGTTTCCATGCATACCCTGCGTCATGGAGGTCATCATCGCCTTACCTGAAATGAAGGATGAAGCAATGTGGTAAAGCGGAGTAAAGAATCCAGTGTGCTTTACTGAATTGCTTATGATCATCGCGTACATCGCCATCGCGAGGGATCCAATGACCCCGCCAAAAACGCCGACGGAAATCGCACGACTAAGAGAAGTTGAATCTACAGTTTCTGTCCGAGACATTGGCAAACTCCTTTAATTGGAATATAACCGCGCCCGCGGCTTCAACTAGGAACACGTTGAGTTCGACAAGTTATTCCAGCCGCCTTAAAAACCGATTGGAGCCGGGATGATTCTCGGACCTCACCGTGTTTCCCCCAATAAGGTGAAAAGAGGACAAATGCTGTGAAATTGCACAGACTGGCACTTGCTCGCGCCAACAGAAGAAATTCACTGATCTGGTGACGCTAGGATCCTTAGTCATGGAAGCGATGGAATCCGAGACCGAACAGGCCAATCGGGCTGCGGCATTTCGAGAGATCGTTGAGCCCGAACTCCCCGTCCTTCTGCGCGTGGCTCGTGGGCTCACGCGATCCGGCGCCGATGCCGAGGATCTTGTTCAAGAAACGCTCATTAGAGCCTTCAGGGCAATCTTGAAGTTCGATGGGGCGCACCCGCGCGCCTGGCTCCTCACGATTCTGCGCAACACGAATATAAATATGAATCGGCGTACCCGACCGAGTCTTTTTATCGATGGCACCTTTTGGGAGGATGCAACTCCTGCCTTCGGCGATGATCGCCGGTTATCGGCCGAAGAAACCGCGATTGATAAGAGCATGAGCGCGGAGATTCAAAAAGGGTTCAAAGATCTCGACCCACGATTTCGCGAAGTGCTTTACCTAGTAGATATTCAAGGACTGAACTACAGCGAATGCGCGGCGGCTCTTGGAGTACCTGTTGGAACTGTCATGTCTCGCCTCAGCAGAGGGCGTAAGCGTTTGCGCGAACATTTGGTAAAAACTTCAGCCCTGGAAGGAATCTCAAAATGATGAATCTTGCCTTTGCCCTGCGCTGCAAGTGGACGGCTCGTCGTCTACAGCAATACATCGATATGGATCCAGCGGCTGAGCTCTCAGCCAAGGAAATTGCGCAAGTTCGTAACCACCTTGCCGAATGCGAAAAGTGCAGCGTGAGTGTCGCCGACTATAAGAAGATAAGTAAGACACTTCGGTGGTTTGGAGACAACAATTCTCCTGACGAAACGACAATTAATCGCCTCAAACTCAAACTAAATCAGATTGCTCAACCAACCAAGGAATAAGCATCGGGAATGTTCTGATCTCCCAGACAGTTTTACTCACTGGCGGATCCCAAAGAAGACAAACATCAATCAGATATAGGTTGGAGAAGAATCCAAATGACACCTCAAAGCACGGGCGAAATCGTCGTTTACGGGGCGAACTGGTGCCCAGATTGCCGCAGGGCAAAAGAGTTCCTGGGTAGCCACCGGATCGAATATCGCTGGGTTGATCTGGAGCAACATCCCGAAGAAGTCGCAGAAGTTGAGGGCAGAAATAACGGCAAGCGCGTCATCCCAACAATCGTTTTTCCCGATGGCAGCTTCCTGACAGAACCGTCAAATGACGAACTGGCTGATCGCCTCGGCCTCTCGCGTACAGCAGTGCATGCAGAGTATGACCTGGTGGTAATTGGCGGAGGTCCTACTGGATTGACGACATCAATTTACGCGGCACGCGAAAATGCGCGCGTGATGATTATCGAAAAATCCGTTCCCGGCGGTCAGGCAGCAGTTACCGAAAGATTGGATAATTATCCAGGATTTCCAGAAGGCATTGCAGGGGCCGAACTCGCCAAGCGGATTACTCTACAGTCCGAAAGATACGGCGTGGAAATATTGCAAGCAGTCTCGGTAACGGGTATCGAACAGGAGAACGGGCGGGTCTTCGTTCATACCTCAACCGGTGAGCGGATTAACGCAAAATCAGTCTTGATTGCCACAGGTTCAACTTATCGTCGAACTGGCGCGGTGGGAGAAGCCGATCTCATTGGTGCCGGTATTCATTTCTGTGCCACATGTGATGGCCCTTTTTACAAAGGTGCAAAAGAAATAGTGGTAATCGGCGGAGGCAACAGCGGATTAGAAGAAGGACTCTTCCTTGCCCAATTCGCCGAGCATGTAACAGTTATTCAACGCGGTGCCACATTGAGTGCGAGCCTGTTGTTGCGAGACAAGGTCAACGCCCACCCCAAGATGACGGTACTTACCGATACCGAGGTGGTCTCTTTTCAGGGCGACGCCGACGGAAAATTTGCCGCCCTCGAACTACGCGATCTACTATCGGGCGCGACGCGCTCCCACGAAGCCGCTGCCGCATTCGTCTATATCGGCCTTGATCCCAATACTTCCTTCTTAAAAGGGCTCATTGATCTGGACTCTCGAAACTTCATCGTGACCGATCGCAATTTTCGAACGAATATTCCCGGAGTATTTGCAGCCGGTGATGTGCGAGATGGATCGACCAAACAACTTGCCTCTGCCGTCGGTGAAGGTGCTGCTGCTGCAATCCAAATTCGCTACCACCTGGAGTCACTTGCCGAGCGTGTCTAATCGTTAGTAGAGAGTTCCCCGGTAATTAAGTTCCTCAAGTGGAGAACCTCAGAACTTTCACTGCCTAATACATCAATGACTTCATGGTTCCAGAGAAATTCAATAATGACCACCCGAGATTTGATGCGGAGTATTAGGAAAAGAGAAGCGTCCTTATCAAAGTAAAAGCCGCAATTGAATAAAGCAAATAAGCAAACCCCCGACGCAACGCGGTTGGAGAAAACCGAGCATGATGATGTGAAGCCAGCACGGCCATCACCACTGCGGAAAGTGCGATTGTTATCGGAACCCCCCACTGAATCTCATGCCAAATGCGGTGATGTGCAAAAAACGCAGTGAGTGAGTTGATGGTGATAATCAGGAGAGATGTTCCAACCGCCTTGCTCTGAGGCGTGTGGAAAAAGAGGACTAGTACGGGAATCGCAAGAAAGCCACCACCTACTCCAAATATTCCCGTCATGACTCCGATGGTGAGAGAAACCAGCACCAGCACTGCAAAGGGCATTCTCCTTTCCTGACCTACGATGGGTTTCATCAACATCGAAGTACCAGCGCTAATAAGCACAAGTGAGAAACCCGTCAAAAGGGCTCCGTCCGAGAGCCGGTGAGAGACCCAGACGCCGCCAAAATTCGCCACCAAGCCCAACGCCCAAATAGTAAGAGCTTCGTTGATGAGCACATGGTGAGCACGGAATTTCGGAATGGTGCCAGCGGCCGCCGCGGTAAAGACGATTGCCAAGGCCGCCGTGGATGCATGCTGGGGGGTGAAATTGAAAACGTAAACCAGGATTGGCACCGACAACATTGCGCCACCTGCACCCACGAAACCGAGAACTGCTCCAATAAATGCACCAGCTATAAGTGCTAACGCGATTTCCACTGGAAGAATATGCCTTTAGTTCGCGCTTAGTTGGCGACGCTCAAGCCGTCATCGACGACAAGATTTTCGGATACCAATTCCAAGCCTGACATCTGTGCGGCCATAAACTCAACGCCGCGGTCTGCCAAATCCGCCAGAAAATCGAGAACCTTCGCACCGTGAGTAACAAGCGGTTGAGCTTTGACACGAGTTCGATTCCAAACAGAGAGATCTACTCCCCCCTTGGCCAATCGAGCTGCAAGTGCAAAACCCATTCGCCCAGTACCAATCCAGCCAACACGAACTCCTGTAACTTCAACCATTGCATTCCCCTCGGATATTTCTGGACACTCATTGAATCAACGCTCAATCGGCATACCAACCATGCTTCCCCATTCGGTCCACGAGCCGTCATAAACCCTCGCTAAATCAAATCCAACTATCTCTGCCAGAGTGAACCAGGCCAACGAAGCACGATGACCCAGGCGACAATAAAGAAAGACGGGGCGATCCAAAGAAACTCCGGCAGCAGCAAAATTTGCAACTAGTGATTCTCGATCAAGAAAGCGGCCGTCCTTACCCAATAGGGAAGTAAATGCCAGGTGCTTCGCGCCGGGAATTCTGCCCCACGCCTGTGCCCCGTTGTCGATGACCGCGGCCAGAGGAGAAACTCGCTCTCCACGGTATTCCTCATCTGATCTGACATCGAGAATCTGCACATCCTTGGAATCAAGTGAAGCCAGAACCTCGTCCCGTCCAACGATAACAGAACGATTGAGACTCCCCAATGCGCGCGCGACGGCAGGAAAATGTGGTTCCTCTTGGCTAAGTGGCAAACCAAGTTCTAGCCAACGCGCTTTGCCTCCGTTAAGGATTCGCACTTTCCTATTTCCGGCCATTTTAAGCGCCATGAAAGCGTAGGTTCCAAATTGAATTGGATCACCACAGATCACTATTTCTGCTTCGGGCATTAGTCCTAACTCCCCCAAACGCTCCGCCAGAGTTTTGGCATCTGCAAATTCGCGCCGTTTCGACTCCCAAATCAAATTCTTCCAATTCACGCGCCGAGCATTGGGAATGCGCGCAACAACTTGACCTGCGGGCGGGTTGGTCAGATACACCTCGAGAATAGCGAGGTTCGGGTTAGAGAGGTTCTCTACTAGCCACTCTGCTTCGACAATTGTCACGTGCCATTACCCAATCTCTTCAAATTCTTGTGTTATGACTTCAAGCTCTGTCAAAACCCCGTCGTGGAGACTGTTATGAACCTTGCAGGACTGCGCCGCCAACTTCAACTCGGCCATCTGGCTCCCAGACACGAGTCCGTCTACAACCATTTTTATTTTAACCTTGGAGACTCTTTCTGGCTGGAACGAAATAATCGGGCGCAATTCCACGCGCACATGCTCTACCGAAATTCCAGATGCTTCGGCAGCATCAAGCATCGTTCCAACCATGCAGGAACCCAAACCCGCTAAGAAAAGATCAACAGAATGAAAACTAGCGATACTAGAATCACCACTTCGATCTACCGAAATAGTTGCGTTTCCTGCCGTGATTTCCAAAGATCCCTTGTCCGAAGTCTCAACAACTACGTTCAATTAGTAACCTCCTAAAAGCGGCGTCGCTTGCGATCAATGAGTACGGGCTCTGAAGATGGATCTTGAATTAACGCCCTGTGCGTCCAGCCGCCCACGGAGCAATTCGACGCTTAAGCCATCGAGTGCCGGACATTAGGGTGATTCCCAGAGCCACAATTATGACGATTGGAACGAACATGCGAGCTGTTTGGAAAGTGCTACTCGCGGTAAGCACAATCCCTCCTAAGCCAGAAGCATTGGTGTAAAACTCCGAAATAACCAACCCAGTCAGCGCGTGTCCAACTGAAACATTCAGACCTGCAACAACAAAGGGAACACAGGATGGCAAAACAACATGGCGCCACGTCTCCCACTCACTTGCTTTGAAAACTTTGGCAAGATCAAGGTGCATCGGATCGACAGAAATTGCGCCCTGGTAGGTATTAAGTAGGACTGGAAAAAAGGCAAAACTTCCAACGATTGCCACTTTGCCGGCAAACCCAAATCCGAACCAGAGAACATAAAGTGGAACAAGGGCCACAAGTGGTGTGGAAAAGAGCGCGCTAACAAAAGGTTGTATCACCCAATCGACCACTTTGAACCGTGCCCACAGCAGCCCAATCGGGATCGCTGCGGTGAAGCCGATAGAGAAGCCAGTCACAAGAACTTTCAAACTAGCCCCTGCCGCACTCAGAATTTCTCCATTGGAGATCATGGCACCGAATGCCGAGACAATAGCGGTTGGTCCGACTATGAGCAGGGCGCTTACGCCACGCGCGTAGATCTGCCAGGCGATGAGAAAGATTACGACACTTGCTGTGCTGACAATCCAGCGCAGATAATTCCGCTGTTTAATAATTTCTGGCCCTACCACTGGAATCGAGTCAGGAGTCGAGAGCTCGCTGGTTCCGAGATCTGGTTCTTTACTTGCTTTAGTGTGAATGGACATTTTTAACGCCCCCTGCTCTCATGGACGGGTGGATTCAGCGTCATATCTGTGATGTCTTGAATGATGTCTGAATCATCATGGGCAAATTCTGGAAATTCTTCTTCCATTGCAAATTGCGCGGATGAAGGAGTAAGCAGATTTCGGATTTTAGATCGCAATTGTCCGTACCCAGGCATTAGGTGGGCGCTCTCTTCAGTTCGAGGACGCGGCAGATCCACTGGGATGCGGGCGATGACTCTTCCGGGTCGGGCACCCATAACCAAAATTTGATCACTTAGAACTAGCGCCTCGTCAATGCTGTGCGTGACGAATAAGACGGACTTTCTACTTTTCTCCCAGATGTCGAGAAGTTCATCATGTAGTTCCTCACGGGTCTGGGCATCTACTGATGCGAAAGGCTCGTCCATAAGGAGAATTGGAGGGTCCAGGGCAAGTGCGCGCGCAATACCTACGCGCTGCTGCATTCCGCCGGATAGTTGATGCGGGTATTTCTTCTCCGAGCCAGTCAGGTGGACCATCTCAAGGGCATGAGCCACGCGCTTCTTGATCTCTGCTTTGTCCAGTTTGGCAAGTTCTAGGCCAAATGCCACATTTTTCTGAACGGATTTCCACGGCAGAAGGCTTCCTTGCTGAAAAACAACGCCCAAGGCTGGTACATCTTTTGCACTAGAGACACCGTTGATTTCAATTGTGCCACCACCTGCTTTTTCGATCCCAGCGATGATGCGCAACATTGTCGTCTTGCCACATCCGCTGGGTCCTACAAGTGATGTGAAGGATCCAACTGGTAGGTCCAAATCAACGTTATCCAAGACTCGTTCTGCGCCAAAGTATTTTGTAATATTGCGAGCACGGACGGCGGGTGCCAATGCCGTTCCCGATGGAGCAGCTTTCTGTAGGTCTGACACCGCAATTGCCTCCTAATATTTTGAGACCGAGAGATCAAATCTTAATCCCGGTAGTACCACCTGCCCTGATTCTGTCTGGAGCAGGCGGTACCAACGGGTCCCCATATTTATTTGGTACTAGGTCCTAACTTCTTCAGAACATCTCTGACGTAGGAGGTATCAATGATGTTTCCATAATTAATCTTGCTATTTTTTGGAATAACCCCGGAGGATTTGTAGAACCCCAACGTGTAATTAACGTTGGTTGAGTTCATGCCTTCATTGCCAGTGGCCCAGTTGTTGTTTGCCTTAATGACGTCGTAGGCCTGAGCCACAACGTCAGGGTCAAAACCGGTGTACTTGACACCCAGTGCGATTGTTTCAGTCCGGTTGGCCAGCATCCATCGGTCTGCCTCAATAAGTGATGTGACAAGGGCCTTGACGACGGCTCGGTGCGCCCTAGCGTATGTGTCGTCCACCAGCACGGTGCCGTACCACCACTTAGGCACGAGCGCGCTCATGTTGGCCAGAACGTGAAGGGTAGGATCCTTCTTCACAACGGTTAGACCATCATCAACGTGGAAAGCTGCGGCCTGAATCTTTCTTGACACAAGGGCTGAGACCAGTGCTGGCCGCCCACCCAAGATTGCAAAGTCTGCGTCCTTAGCAGTTAGACCAACGGTATTCATTGCAAGAAGGGGCAGAGTGTAGGCAGGCCCAACTTTGTCTGTGACCCCAATTGTCTTGCCGGCGAGATCTTTCAGGCTGGTAATTTCCTTGGTCGCGATGATCGATAAATCATTGCTGGCATAATTCCAAATGCCCTTGTATTTCCCGCCCGCGGCAGCCGCGCTGGCTAGACCGTCACTTCCGCCGGCCGCAAAGAATCCGTGACCTGCCACCATGCCACGCACGGCTTGGACACCGGTTGACTCAGCGACGATTTGCACGTCCAGGCCGTTCTTGGCATAGAAACCTTTGTCCTGTGCGGCATAAAAGCCGAGAAAAACCATCTTTGGTGGCACGAGTGCAAGCTGAAGGACAATTGATGTCATTTTCTTGCTGGATGCAGCCGCCTTTGGGGCATGAGATGCTGCCGAACCCGACGCGGTGCTGGATATCGTTCCTAGCGCAGCCAGAGAAAGGCAGAGTACGCCAACGCCAACTACACCAAAGGTGGATCTGCCTCTCCGTTTGCCCTTGCTAAAAGATAACCCCTGTAAACCTTTATTCATGGTCGTCCCCTCCCGAAGCTCGACTTTCGATGGATCTTGCCCCGCCAGCGACGCCAACCTTTCACTGATTTTATGCAACCGATTGCGGGTTTCGGGAAGTAAAGCACCGCTGGGAAGTCATGTCAACGACTTTGCCAAAGAATCTATCGAATTCGTTATAACACTTTCGTTAGGTAAAAGTTAGGGAGTTCCACTGACCTGTATGGATAATTGCCACTGACCTACTATTCTTTGTTGCAAATTGTTGCAGACGCAGTTGCCAGAATTCTTAGTTCTCGATATTGCAACCTGCTTGACGCAAAAGTAATCTGGCGATATCGTTCCCAAACTGCAACCGGTTGCATTTACCTGACAGGAGATAAAGTCCATGGCCCGCATTTCGTACGTAGTTCCCTCAGAGGTGGATAATCCGGAATCAAAGGCCTGGCTGGAGACGTCGATAGAAAACGGACGCCCCGGACCTGAAATTCAGTCAATTCGCGCCCATAGTTACGGAGTCATGGCCTCCTTCAACAAAACACGAGAATGGCTCTTGCAAGGAGGCTTGCTTGAATACGAATTGAAGGAACTCATGCGCGCCTACGTCGCCACCAGCGCATCTTGCACCTATTGCGTCGAATATGGCCTATCCAAGACTTGGAAGGAATCTCCCGATGAGATGTCCAACCTCATAAACTACGAAACCTCCGGGGTTTACTCAGATCGGCAGAAAATCGCGCTCCGTTATGCAGATGCCGTCATGTGGGATCCAGCTTTGGCCACCGATGAACTCTGGACCCAGCTCCTGGGCGAATTCACCGAGGCCGAAGTGGTCGAACTTGGGTACTGGATTGGCTTCACCTACGGCGGCCAGCGCTGGATTAAGACCCTCGGTGCCACGCAGGGCGAATTGGATGTCGCGCTGGCGGAGGCGGAAAACAAAGTGAAAGTTGAGTAGAACCAGATTCTAGTAACTGGATGTCATGACGAGCCTGCGCAAGGCTGAACCAAGCCAGGCTAATAGCTCTGTGGCTACCATTGGCAACGTGCGCCATACTCCGACTCTAAGCGACGTTGCCGCCGAAGCCCAGGTACATATTGGGACTGCATCGCGTGCCCTCAACGAGTCAACCCGCGACATGGTCAAGCCCGAAACAGCGCGCCGCGTCCAGGAGGCCGCCGCCCGCCTCGGCTACTCACCAAATGTGTTGGCGGGCAGTCTAAGGTCGCAAAAAACTGCCAGCATCGGGGTGGTCTTGCCGGACCTGACAAACCCCTTTCTCCCGCCCATTGTTCGCGGCATCGAAGACGTACTCACAAAACGGGGATATGTAGCCCTGATCGGAAACACCGATAACGATGCCGGACTCGAACGAAAACTTGTCGAGAGTCTGCGCGCCCGTCGCGTTGACGGGTTCATAATCGCCACCTCAAAAAGAAATCACCCGATCCTAAATATCATCGCCAAACCGGGTACTCCGATAGTTCTTATCAATCGAACTGCCGATCGCGATGATATTTCATCGGTAATTAGCAATGACGCCGCCGGAATTCGCGCCGCCGTCGGCCACCTCGTAGAACTAGGTCACAAACACATCGTCCACATTGCCGGACCGGCCGACCTATCCACCGGACGTGACCGCGCCAAAGCCTTCAAGGAAGCCATGCAAGAAAACAAACTTCCTACAAATAAAACTGATATTTTTCTCTGCGAGCAGTACTCAATAGCCGAAGGTTACGCGGCTACAAAACAGATCTTTGCCACGCGCAACAACGTGACCGCCCTCGTGGCAGCTAATGATCGAATCGCTCTAGGCGTTCTCCAAGCTTTGCGCGATTTGAAATTGTCTTGCCCCAATGACGTATCCGTCGTTGGATTCAACGATATGCCCTTCGTGGATTTGGTAACTCCGGCACTTACTACAGTTAGGGTGAATCAATACGGTATTGGAGCGCAAGCGGCACAACTGATGCTAGATCAACTAGGGGACTCATCCACCGTCACGAAGACCATTGTTCTGCCCGTCAAACTGATCGTCCGAAGTTCTACTGCCCCTTGTAAGCCGCGCTAACCGCCGCAAATCCCAAACACCAATTAATGCTGAAACGATCGCAGTCACGCCTCCACCGATAAACAGACTCCATCGCGGGCCGGCAACTTCTCCAATCCATCCTATGAACGGCGAGCCAATCGGTGTGCCACCAACGTAAACCAACATGTATATACCTACGACTCGGCCGTGAAGTTCGGGGCTGGCACTGGCTTGTATGAAAGAACTTGCCGCAACAATGGTCATAATTGCGTAGAAGCCGCAGAATGGAAGAGCCAGTGCAAATGTTTGATAGTTCGGCATTAACGCAGAGACGAAGGTGACGATACCGAAAGCCGTCGCACCAGAAATCACGTATTTCAATTGTGGATTGCGACCAAGACGCGCACTCAATACGGCCGCGAGCAACGAGCCGACTGCTAGGGCGCTACCGAGCAATCCGTATGCGCCGGCGCCACGGCCAAACTGATACTTGGCCATCAACGCCATGGAAATTTGAAAATTCAATCCACACACTGACATGGTTCCAACGATCACAATCGCGGCTAAAAGTTCGGGGCGCGCGCGCACATAACGAAGACCCACGCGCACACTTCGATCAACTTCTTTGCTTGCGGATGTGCGATAAAGTTCCTCTGACCTAAGTGACATCAATGCGATAATGACTCCGATAAATGAAATTCCGTTGAGGATAAATGAGGGTCCCGTTCCAAAAGCATTGATCATTAAGCCCGAAAGTGCCGGACCAATCAATCGTGCCCCATTAAAGTTTGCCGAGTTAAGACTCACTGCATTGGGCAAGTCATCTGGTCCAACCATTTCGACCGCGAAACTTTGGCGGACTGGCGAATCGATAGCTCCGAAAAGGCCTAAAGATGTCGCGAGCACGTATACCTGCCAGATTTGCACATGATGAGTCATCACAAGAATTCCCAAAATTAGGGCCGACAGCCCACTGCCAACATTGGTGATGATTAAGACGATGCGCTTGTCAACGCGATCAGCTAGTGCCCCACCGTGCAAGCTAAATAGCAGAACCGGCAGAAATTGCAACGCGGTCACCAACCCCAACGCCGTCCCACTATGTGTGAGTTGAAGTACCAGCCAGTCCTGGGCAACTCGTTGGACCCAGGTTCCGATATTGGAGATCAAATTAAAACCAAAGAAAAGTCGAAAATTGCGGTGTCGAAAAGAACGAAGTGCACCGGCTCTTTCACTTCGTGACGAGACGTCTGGGCGTTTGGATGACTCGGTCATCGCAAGACCTTATAGCCAAAGAGTACGCTCCGGCAGGTCAATGCAAATAATGCAAAAAGGGTAACTCTTGCTCACTTGGATAGATTTTCGGTGTTACTACGTCTTGCGTTACTACGTTTGGCGTAGTAGAGTAATTATATGTCCCGGATGCAGCAAGAACACTCAACTGGCCTAGTGCGCCCTAACGACCCCCCAATGCTGATCTTGGCCAGCCTCTCCTCGGGTGCCAAGCATGGCTACGCTTTGATGCAAGATATTGAAGCCTTCGCGAGGGTGAAGTTGGGTCCTGGTTCGCTCTACGGTGCGATTAGTCGTCTCGAGGAACAAGGCCTAATTCGCCCGCTTAAATCTAATGGCCGCGCGCAACCTTATGAGTTGACCGTTGCCGGACACGCGGTGTTGAACACGGCGATTGTCGAGATGAGGCAATTAGTTAAAATTGTTGGAGCGCGCTTAGCCCGCGTGCCTCGAGTAACACTCCGTGGCCAACTGACATGAATGACGCCCTGTTTCGCGGTTTACTCCGCATCTATCCGAAAGTTTGGCGTAATCGATACGGCGAGGAACTTCGCACACTCATCAAGGAATCTCGAGCCGATCGTCCGCGAGCACGCATTGTTTCTAATCTTCTGGCAACTGGGCTCATCGAACGATTTCGCTCTGTTGGAATTGTTGGACGAAGGTTAAGTTTCCAGGATCGCACAATGGACGGAGTACTTCGTGTCTTATGGGGTTGGATCTTTTTTCTCGTTGGTGGGATCGGGATTGCCAAAGGCTCCGAGTACTGGAGCAATGCCCTTCCCGCTAGTCTGCGCGGCCTGCCCAGCAATGCATATAGAACCTTGGTCTGGGCCTCATTGATCGGTGGTGGACTTGTGGTCCTGGGTATCACAATGGCAAGTGGCAAGCTCTTAACTTTTTTGAGAAACGGAGGATGGCCGAAAGTAAAAACACCAATACTTCGAGCGCTACTCCTGACGCTAATTGCGACGGGTGCATTGTCAGCAATTGCCTACTGGGCACACCGCTTGAGCTTCGCGCAACGAAATGGTACAAATCATCGCTACGGCGCAGCAATTTTATGCTTTATCTTCTTGTTCCTCGGCGCCCTCATTGCTTGGGCAGTGGCTGCTACTCAAATAGCCCGTGCTATTTCCATGCCGCGTCGATTACTCTCATTTGAAGCCATTCTCTCGGTAGCGGTGGCCGCTTCCATGGTGGTGATGACAATCGCAGTAGCAGTTTGGTGGATTGCGCTAGCCCACGATGCTCCGTGGTATTTCGCAGACACAGCTCCGGGCTCGGAGGGAACCACCTTGCCGCTAAACATTCTCACCGAGAGTATTTTATTAATCGGCGGTAGTTCGCTGGGATATTCTGGCGCGCGCGAGGCGATCACCAGAATCCGTGGCTGGACTAAAACTTAAGTAAAGCGACTCTGATCGCCAGTTTTACCGAGCCTCCCCGCGCATGGCAAACCAAGTAAAGGATGCCGCTCCCAGCGCAACTACGCTGAGTAGGATAAGGCCGACGGCGTAACTACCAGTACTCCCGTAGATACTGCCCATAACTAGTGGGGGAATGAAACCACCAAGACCACCCGCCGCCCCAACAACACCGGTAATGGATCCAACTGAATTGGCAGGCGAGACGAGGGCGACCAGTGCGAAACAGGCTCCAGCTGCGGCACCTAGCCCGGCGGCCATCCCGAGGAAGGCGCAAGTTGCCACAGGAATAAGTTCAAAATGGAATGAAGCAACTCCAGCCAAAATTGTAATTAACATAAAAGCACTTACAAGAACTGGTACGGGATGAAACTTATCCGAGAGCCATCCCCCGATAGGTCGGGCAATAACGGCTAGGACCACGAAGCCGGCAGTGCGTGAGGCCGCATCGGTCTGCGTCAGTCCGTAGGCGTTCTTGAGGTAGGTCACGAGATAGACGCTGAAGGCAACGAAGCCGCCAAATCCAACTGCATAAAGGGCAGAGAGTCGGATCGTGACTCCCATGCGCATCGTCGTCCAAGTACGGTGCCAGAATCCGGTGCTCGATTGCGATCTGGTTTTAGCATCTCGAACCAGGAGCAGCGCCAGCAGCCCATAAAGTCCCAAAATAATTGTCAAAAGGAAGAAAGGGAATGCCCTGCTGTGGGCTTGCGCCAACTTCACCGTCGTGAAAGCTGAAATAGCAGTACCGCCCATGCCCATTCCAAAAATGCCCAGGGCTAAACCGCGACGCTCAGGTGGAAACCAACCGTTAACCATGGGAATTCCGATGGCAAATGTGGTGCCACCCAAGCCGAGGAAGAATCCTCCGAGCAGGAGCTGGCTCAAACTATCGCCAAAAAACCCCAGATAGAGCAGGGGCAGCATCGTTAGGAAACTGATAGCCGGAAACATGACGCGCGCGCCGAAGCGATCGGTAAGGGCGCCCACCGGAATTCGTCCCAGCGAGCCAACCAGGACTGGAAGGGCAACAACCAAGGCCTGTTGAAATGAACTCAGATCCAGAGCCGTTTTATATGCCGGCCCGAGTGGTCCAATTAATGCCCAGGCCCAAAAGTTGAGGCCAAATCCAGTAGTCGCCAGGAGAAGTTGCAGATAGGCACCTTGCTGAGCGGGAACCGAGTGTTTTGTTAGCACCGAACTCATACTTCATCACCATTCTCTCGACTCAAAGGCCTCACAAACCACGGGAGGAAAAAGGCAACTAGAGGCTACTTGAAATGTCTCACGCTAATTTCAATACTGCCGTCAATTAACTGTTATTCGCCTCATACATAGCGCTCAAAAGGGTGGGATTTGGATTTGAAACGAATAAAACTTGTTTTTATTGGAGTAGTAGAGCATTATTTGTCGCATGAGTAGGGTGAGTTTTACCGACTTGACCGCCGATATTGCCGTTACCACGCGCCGGCGGCATGTGATCGAGAAATTGCGTGAGGCCCAAGAGCCCATGAGCGTGGCCGAGTTAGCCAGAGCGGCTGGACTGCACATCAACACAACTCGATTTCACCTCGACGCACTAGTCTCTGAAGGTTTGGCCAGCCGAAAAGTTGAAGAGGCCGGCACACGAGGCCGACCCAGGGTTCTCTACACATACCAGGACGCCCCCGGACCGCGCAGTTTTGGACTCCTAGCCTCAATGCTTACGGCCATCCTTGCCGCTCGTGCTGATACGCATGAGGCAACTCTTAAAATCGGGCGCTCTTGGGGGCGCGATCTCATAGACAAAATGGCCCCGGCACCAGGATCTAATCTAAAAGCGCAGCTGGTTAGTTTTCGTGCGCTTCTGGATGCCATTGGGTTTGCATCCGAAATTGCACCAGTGAGCGATAAAGATCTGCTTCAACTAGAGCTGCACCATTGTCCCTTTCGCGAAGTCGCAGAGCCTCACACGGAAATTATCTGCACTCTTCACTTAGGACTAATGCAGGGCGCACTAAGTCAGTTAGGTGCCAGAGCCGAAGCACTTCCCCTAAAACCTTTCGTAAAGCCCAACCTCTGCACTGCCACCCTCCGGCTACTACCAGCGATCTCATGATGAGAAAGGCCTCCCCCTCTCGTCTCGTCATTGGATTACTTGGTGTAGTCGCACTGATTGCCGGACTTTGGGCTGGTTTGATTCTCCTTAAACTTGAAATTCCCAGCCCGCGACCGGATTTCAAAGAGATTCACGGACCATTGATGGTACTGGGCTTTTTTGGAACATTAATTGCGCTAGAGCGAGCAGTAGCACTAGGTAATCGAATGGGCTACCTCGCTCCGATATCTGCGGGCTTAGGTGGCTTCTCTCTAGCATTCGGCTTACCGATAAAGCTCGGGCAAACCCTGCTTCTGCTAGGTGGCATCGGACTTTTCTGCTTGTATATAAAGTCGGGGCAACGACAATCAAGTCTGCACCTTGGCGTAATGGCGGTGGGTGCCATTATCTGGATCGCGGCTGTGATCGCTTGGATTGCCGGTCGAGACGTCGTCTTACTCGTTCCGTTTCTAGCCGGCTTCGTCATACTCACCATTGCTGGGGAACGACTCGAACTAGCTCGAGTCATCCGCGTAACTAGTATCGCACGCCGGCAGTTCATAATCGCAATCGGAATCTTTACATTGGGGATTGCGATAACACTGATCGAACTTTCTCCGGGTGTTCGTATAGCCGGTCTTGGTCTAATCGCTCTGGCTGCCTGGTTAGCTAAAAATGATGTCGCCCGTCGAACGGTGCACCAATTCGGACTAACTCGATACATGGCAATTTCGCTTCTACTGGGTTATGCCTGGCTTGCCACTGCGGGAATCCTCTGGCTCTCATTCGCCACTCTCAGCGATGGAAGGGCATTTGACGCGATAATTCATTCTGTCTTTCTAGGTTTTGTAATGAGTATGGTCTTCGCACATGCACCCGTCATCGTACCGGCAGTTTTCCGTACGCCCCTGCCATATCAGAAACGATTTTATGTCCATCTCTATCTGCTTCACATCTCTTTATTAATACGACTTATTGGTGGGGATCTCGCGGGTGATCGCATCTGTTGGCAAATAGGTGGCATCCTAAATGAAGTCGCAGTACTCGGATTTATTGCATCAAGTGGGATTGCTGCTTATCAAGGCCGCAAAACCGCATCATCTATCAAAGTCCAAAAAGCACATGCGAATGTATGGGAGTCCTAGTGCAACCGTCTAAATCCGATATCAAAAGCGTCGAGAAAAGTTCTATCATCGAACTTTTGTACCAAGTTATCGATCCCGAGGTCGGAATTAATATCGTGGATCTGGGTTTGTTACGCGAAGTCTCGGTAACAGTTGATGGCGTGGTAGAAATTAAAATGACGTTAACCACTCCAACTTGTCCACTTGGCCCTTATATCATTGAAGAAATCCAACAAACCCTTGAGTCTGTCGCCTCCATCACTGACGTTAACGTAACGGTCGTCTGGGAGCCGCCTTGGAATCCAGAAAGTGATATGAGTGATCAGGCCAAGCACATACTGGGCTGGAACTAATAAATTTCTAATCGCCAATCTCAAAAATAGGGAGAAAAAAGATGAGCATCACCACAGATGTGATCGGTGAAATCACTGACCACCACCTTGAACTGCAGACCACTCTCACGTCAAGGGTCAACGACGTTATAGTTGCTGCGCATACCAACCAACCTCATGGACTAGCCGTTGCACAGCTGACCCAGTTTCTCGCACACGACATCGTGCCACATGCTCGTGCAGAAGAAGATGTGCTCTATGCCGCCGCCGTCTCAAATGAACTTCGCCTTCTCGTTTCGGGGATGCGCTTTGAGCATGAAACGCTACTAGCCCTTGCCACCGAACTCAGTAAGGCAAACTCCGCCGTAGATGCAGCGGGAATTGCGCGCGCAATTCTGGAAATCTTTACCGGACATGTGCGTCGAGAGAATGAACTTCTGCTGCCCGCATTGGGTGATGATCCCAACACTGACCTCGTTGCTCTAATGCCCCTAATGGAAGAGCGATTCAGCCTGCATCAAGACCCAAAGACATTGCCAATCGCAGGTTCAAGAATAACTGGACCAGATCATCGACTCGATGTGCGCAACGAAGCGCCTATGACTCGCCACCAACTAATCTTTCAAACCTATGAAGCCACACCCATTGGCGAGGCATTCATACTTATAAATGACCATGACCCAAAACCCCTTTATTACCAATTCGAGGCCGAAGAAAAAGGGCGATTTAGCTGGGACTATTTGGAGTCTGGACCAGAGGTATGGCGCGTCCGCATTGGGCACACGTCAAACTGAGGCTTCCGCCTTTTCTCTCGCCATAATTGACGGTTTGCTAAACAGAGTAATCACGAGGTGACGCAACATTGCGACGAAGGTGAGGAGCCAGGCGATTAGCGCCACCCATATCTCGCTTCGGCCAATGGAGGTAACGATTGGGAGGTGATCGGCTTGGCCCAAGTAAAAACTGGCCACGCCGTACATCCCCAGTGGAAAGATTATGCTCCACAAGGTTGCCTCGTACTTGAGAGGCACTCGGTTAATAACGTGGCGCCACCAACCCACCGCGATTAACGCAGGAATCAGCCAGGTTCCAAAGGCCCAAAAAACTACGGCCAGGCCCGCGATCAAACCGCGCGTGGCATTGATGATCGGCGCATCCGCCATCTCAACTATGCGTGCCCCAGCAAGCACGGTTATTGCCGTTGCCCCCATTGCCACCCAATATGGCGGGTTGAGGTCGGTCGGATTTAGCGGATAGATGAGAAGTCTTGCTCCAACAAAAATACCTGTGGCAGCGTAAAGAAAAATCCCAACCGACCATGACAGAACGGCTAGGAGCGCCAGTTCGCGTCGTCCCAAATGAACAGTTGGCTCCATAAGCGCGGCCAACACCGCAACTGACTCACTCGCAACAACCCAAATAAACCACGTTCCATTTGCACTAGCCAGTACTGGTCGTTCTGCACGTCCGAGCAGGGCCGTCCAAGGTACAACATAGCCAAGACCTAGCCAACTTAAGGCGCCAATAGCAAGGAGTATGAAGGCGATCGTGTGAGCACCCGACATCCCAAGTCGGCTACCCAATACATCCGAACTCGCAACAAATGTGAAAAATCCAAATCCTCTACGAGGGTCGGTGAAATCAATCATTAGTTCGCTACGAAAGGCGATGGCCCGCCAAATAGTCAGCAGAACCAGAACAATGTAACTGATCACGGCAATCCAGAGCAGAGTGATGGAGAGCGCTTTCTGATCATGATTGCGCATTCCTACTGAAATGATCCCCGTACTCATAACTAAAGCAAAATACCCGGGATTTAGCGTAGCCACCGCCTGAGTACAGGCCGCACGTCGATAATTGAAGTCAGCTCCAGTGGACATTGCGTTAGCGTAGCCAAAAAAGGAAAAAGAAAACTTTTTTACGACCTCCAATAATTGGTAACAAGTCCAATCCAGAATTCATTGGCGGCGCATTAACTATATTGTCGCGACTTTTAACTCAGGGGCACGGCTACGGTAAGCAGAATGACTGATTCCTCGAGAGCTAGCACGTCATGACGCGCCGGAGGGATGGCAAGCAAGTCCCCTGACCGAGGCTCCCATGAAGTTTCCCCTGCGCTCAGACGGATACGCCCAACTAGAACCTGAAGCGTTGATTCACCCGGATTTTCGTGGGCGGCCAACACGGTTCCTTGGGTGAGGGCGATGATCGTCTGCCGCAGTACATGTTCGTGCCCCCCATATACAGTCGCGGCGCTGCGTCCGGCACCACTTGCGCGGGCGCGTTCTAAATGCTCGCGTGCCAGGGCATCTAACGAAAACTTCTCCACTATCGCAACCTCCATCATTTATGTTCAAAGAATGGCTTAACCCATTACTTGAACTCTACACATCCTCTGATGTTTAGGTGCGATTTTTCTCGCCGTCTTTAGAATTCAACGGATCTGATGACGATGACTCCACATTTATTCGTGGCAAGAAGTGATCGAGCCATTTAGGTATCCACCATGACCCTCGCCCTGCAATCGCCATCACAGCAGGAACAAGGATGAGTCTTACAAGAGTCGCGTCGATTGCTATTGCAATGGCCAGCCCAAAACCAAAGAGGTTCACAACTCGTTGGTCATTAAGGAGGAAACTCGCGAAAACAACAACCATTACAGAGGCAGCAGCGGTAATTACCCGCGCAGTGGCGGCTATTCCATCGGCAACGGATTGCCCGGCATCATGAGTTCGCAAATATTCTTCTCGGACTCGACTTAAGAGAAATACTTCATAATCCATCGATAATCCAAAGAGAACTGCAAAAAGCATCATGGGTGCGAAGGATTCAATTGGGCCGGGCTGAACACCCATGAGGGATGAAAGCCAACCCCACTGGAATACCGCTACGACAATCCCGTATGCCGCGCCCACCGATAACAGATTCATTAATGCCGCTTTGAACGGTATAAAGATTGAACGGAATTCCATGAGTAGTAGCAGAAAACTCAAACCGATCACGAAACCAACGAACCAGAACATTCGCTCTCCGAGCCGATCCGCCAGATCTATTGCAGTAGCCGTCGATCCACCAACATGGGCGGGGCCTTCAGCTAGTCGCAAAACTTTTGATCGCAGAAGGTGAACTAAATCTTCGGTAGACCGATCTTGCGGTGAGCCAGTTGGTATTACGCTAATTAAGGCGGCATTACCTCCCTGATTAAGAGTTGCACTTGGTACTGCGGATACACCTGGAGTAGCCCCAAGATCGGCACGTAAAGTATTTAAGGAAGACTGGGCCTGATCGCGTGAGATACCTTTTTTGTACTCCACCGTAATCATTAGCGGACCAGTCCAGCCTGGTCCGAACTCTTTAGACACTAGGTCATAAGATTTGTGAACGGTGGATCCCTTTGGGGAGGAACTACCGTCGCCCGTACCTAACCGAAGTGAAAGTAACGGCGTTGCCAGGATTAGCAGGATGAGTACAGATATCACTAGGTACGGCCATGGTCGGCGCTGTATGCGGTGAGTCCATCGATGCCAGCCGCTTTCTTTTCCGTTGCCGTGATCCAGTCGTAACGGTCGAACTCGGAAACGATCCAGATTTCCACCAAAAATTGCCAGTAACGCTGGAAGCAAGGTCAGGGCCGCAAATAAAGTCGCACCGACGGTAATTGCACTAGCAAGACCAAGAGCAGAGACGAAGGGAATTCCTATCAAGTAAAGACTCAGCAAAGCGACTATGACAGTAGATCCTGCGACAAGCACCGAACGGCCTGCAGTGGCTAGGGCTAAAGGAATCGAGTCATTGGGTTCGTGACCTGAGGCAATCCCTTCTCGATGTCTGGTCACGATGAGCAATGCATAATCAATTCCTACGCCGAGCCCGATCATCGCTGCAACAACTGGACCCGCTGTCCCAATAGACACCCATGCCGATAGCAGTCCCACAATTGAAATTCCAAAGCCAAGTGCAAATAGTGCAGTGAGTAGCGGAACGATCATTGCGTAGAGAGAACCAAAAACCAGCAGAAGCACCACGATTGCAGCTAGTAGACCAACTACCTCACTCCCACTCGGTCCTGATTCGGTCGTGGCAGCAGGGCCGCCAAATTCAATCTGGTTATCGATATTTCTCATACTGGTTGCAGCTGCCTTTACGGCAGCGATGGATGCGGATGGAATATCTTTTACACGCTCTGCAAATACAACCGACAGAATCGCGGTGCGCCCATCCGCCGAAATTGTCGGACTTGGCCCATACGGGGATTGAACGAGGGCAACATCTGCACTCCCGCGAATTTGACCAATCGTTTTTTCGATGGCCGATTTCACCGTGGGATCGTTAATCCCGCTTCGCGTATGAATCACGATTTGGAGGGGATCCCCAGAAAGATCAGGAAACTGAGCTCGCATTGCGTTATACGCCGCTTGCGAATCTGTCCCCGAAACCGATAAGTCGTTCACGAAAGTGCCACCAGCGATTCGGCTAGATAACCCGCCCACCGCTATCAGAAGAACCCAGCCAACAATGACCGCCCAACGAAATCGGATGGCAAATCGTGCCATTGTCGCCAGTGGCGTGCTTGGCCGGGCTGCCTTCCTCGCCCGTTGATAAATTTTCTTACCCGCGCTTCTGGCCATCCTCAGTTCCTCTTTCTGATCGGGGAGTACCTAAAAGTAAACACGTGTCTACCTAAATGTCAAACACGTGTCTACTTTTAACTCTCTAGATACGATGGGTGGATGAAGGCCAGAGAGGTAGGGCAACCTCAGAGGCGATCGACGGCAAATCGGCGAAAAGCTACTCGTGATTCCGTGGTGGATGCAGCCCTGCGGCTCTTTGCCAGAGAAGGCTATTTGGGCGTTCGGGTTCAAGACATCGTTCGAGAGGCCGGGGTTTCCCGAGCTACCTTCTATAAATATTTTTCTGAGCGTGAAGAGATTCTCGCCGAGCTTTTTGAGCGCCTCTTAGGGGATGAATCCGAATTTGACCCTCAGGCGCTAAAGATGACTGGCTCCAGTGAGCAACGAATGACAGAACTTTTAGTAAGCGCAGCGACCAAAATGCTCGGTCAGCCGCAATTGGCACGATTCGTTTACAGCCTGCCAGTACGGCATAGCGCCCTACTTCGACCTGGTACTACTTCCACGCCATATGTGATGCGCCAAGTGAGGAAAGTACTTGAAGACGGTGTCGCCCAGGGCGATGTGCGCCGCGATCTTTCAGTGGAAATTCTTACTCTCCAGGTACACGCTGCCCTAGAAATGGCAATGCGTGATTGGGCCGAAGGAAAGTCAGGTGATCTATTAGATCACTTACGCGGTTTAATAAAGTTGGCCTTTCACGGTGTGAGTGAGTCTCAACCCTTAGAGCCCTGAAACACAACAAATTCCTACTTTATTAGTTCCGACCAATAAAGGATTGAGCCCGAAACCAACTTATTCATCTCCGGATTGAGACGCATTGAAGTTACTCGTCGAGTGGGACGGTGGGTTGCGATCGATCCTGAAGGAAGGCAGACCGACCCGGAGAATTTCCGATCTTGTTCGTGGCGAGGAGCCAGTTGGCCGACGGAATTCTCTTACGGATAGCGAGAAATCATCCGTGGAACGAGGGTATTTGTAATGCACTCCCATCTTCGCGGAGAAGCTAACGTCAGAATTCAAGAGCTAAGAATGGTAAGGGAGGCAATCTAAGCCTCTCGAACTCGTCTTTCAACTGGTAACCTGATGAAATGGAGGAAGCACTTTTCTATGTGATCTACTTTTGACAAGGCGCCATGAAAGTACATCTGAAGCGAATTTACGATGAAACGACCGAGGAAGACGGCTTCAGAATCTTGGTAGATCGTCTCTGGCCTCGTGGTGTATCCAAAGAGAAAGCGAATCTGGATCTATGGCTTAAGGAGATTGCACCATCAACGGAATTACGAAAATGGTTCAATCATGACGCTAAAAAATGGACTGGGTTCCAGAGAAAATACAAGACTGAACTATCCAAGAACTTGGAATACGTTACGATGCTTGAGACGCTTATTAAAAAGAATAAGCGGGTCACTCTTCTCTATGCAACGAGAGACGAAGAGCACAATGAGGCCATCGTAATAAAGCATTTCCTCAGTCGATAGCGTTTGCTCGGAATCCAAATTATCGTCCCACCTGCCCGCCATGACCTACATGCAGTGGAAGATTCCGTCGTACTACAGACTGTCGTCAAACTAGCGTAAAGATTACCCCGGCCTTGTCATGTCGATCGGAACAATGGTCTTGTCAAATAATTCTTCGCTTACTCCATTTGCCAGTGCTGCTTCTTTGAGAGTGATGCCTCTGGCTATCGCGTCGTGCGCAATCGTGGCGGCTTTCTCGTAGCCGATCACTGGGGACAATGCAGTCACAGTCATGACGGAGCGGGCAACATCACCTTGGATCTTGCCCTCATTGAGTCGGACACCTTCGACCATGTAAGTACGGAAGCGATCGGACATGTCAGCCATAATGAGCGCCGAGTGCAAGTAATGGGAAATGATGATTGGTCGGAAGGCGTTTAGCTCGAAGTTACCTTCAGCCCCACCCATTTGAACCGCCACATCAGATGCCATGATCTCGATGCAGACCATCAACATGGCTTCGGCTTGGGTTGGATTCACCTTGCCCGGCATCATGGACGAACCCGGTTCGTTGGCCGGAAAGATCAACTCCATTATTCCCGTGCGCGGCCCAGAGCCGAGCCAACGTAAGTCATTGGCGATCTTAAACAACGTGACGGCCACCGCCTTAAGGCCCGAGTGAGCCCGCACCATCCGATCCAGAGTGGCTTGGGCAGTGAACTTATTTGTGGCAGTCCTAAAAGGAAATCCCGTGAGAATCTGCAACTGCGCCGCCACATCTTCACCAAAGTCAATGGGAGAATTGAAACCGGTCCCAACCGCGGTACCGCCCATCGCTACGTGCAGCAATCCCGCCGTAGCATGTTCAAGTTCAGCGATACTGTCATCAAGTCCACCTACATACCCAGACCATTCCTGTCCGACCGTTAAAGGAGTGGCGTCCTCGAGGTGGGTACGCCCTATCTTGACAATGCTTCCCCACATTTTTGACTTGATATCAAGGCCATCGCGCAGCCTGAGAAGCGCGGGGATAGTTTTCTCCGTCGTCATCTTGTATGCCGCAATGTGCATCGCAGTCGGGAAGGTGTCATTGGATGACTGAGCCATATTTACGTCGTCGTTTGGGTGAATCGGATGTTGCGATCCCAACACGCCTCCGCTCAGTTGAATGCATCTATTGGAGATCACCTCGTTGACGTTCATATTCGAATGCGTCCCGGAGCCCGTCTGCCAGAGGTAGAGTGGAAATTCACTATCAAGTTTGCCGCTTGTGATCTCGTTGCACACCTGCACGATGAGATCACCTTTCCATTTCGGAAGGCGCCCCGCCTGAACGTTGATAATGGCTGCGGCTTGTTTCACAAAACCATAGGCGTGGTAGACCTCCTTTGGCATCAGGTCATGACCAATATCAAAGTGTTGAAGGGAGCGCTGGGTTTGCGCACCCCAATAGTGATTGGCAGGAACCATTACATCCCCCAGGCTGTCGAATTCCCTCCGATCCCCGGTTGCGTCAATGCCAATTGGAATGTTGAGCACAGTAGGCTCCATTTCTCAACAATACTGCGCTCGGATTCAAGCGTTCAGCAACTGACGAAGTACATACTGGAGGATTCCACCATGGCGAAAGTATGTCGTCTCAACCGGAGTGTCGATCCGAACGATTGCACCAATCTCACGGGTGCAACCGTCATGACTCACATGGATGATCACTTCGCCAGGTAGATTCGTACCACTTGAAGTTAGAGCACTCTCCAATCCGGTAAGTGAATAAGACTCCTCGCCAGTTAGACCCAGGCTCTGAGCCGACTCCCCCTCCTTGAACTGAAGAGGGACAACACCCATGCCGATCAGATTTGAGCGGTGGATCCGTTCGAAGGAGGTGGCCAATACCGCCTTCACGCCGAGTAGATAAGTGCCTTTGGCGGCCCAATCGCGCGAAGAACCTGAGCCGTATTCAGAACCGGCAATCACGATCAAAGGCACCTTCTCAACGCCGTACTTCATCGCAACCTCGTAAATACTCTCTGGCTCACCTTTGGGTATGTGGCGACTAAAGCCACCCTCTAACTCGGGGACAAGACGATTGCGCAATCGGATATTTGCAAAGGTGCCTCGAATCATCACCTCGTGGTTGCCGCGGCGCGAGCCGTATGAGTTGAAATCCTTCGGACTTACTCCCTGTTCGATGAGGTATTGCCCGGCTGGAGAATCCTCCTTGATTGCTCCAGCAGGTGAAATGTGATCGGTGGTGACCGAATCGCCCAACATGACGAGCACCCTTGCCCCGGTGATGTCACACAGTGGTTCTGGCTCACGTGGCATACCATCGAAGTAAGGCGGCCGGCGCACGTACGTGGATGTCACATCCCAATCAAACATATCGCCAGTAGGAACTTCGAGTCCGCGCCATTTCTCGTCGCCGTCAAAAACGCTGGCATAACCTGCAGCAAACATATCGGCCTTCACAAACTCATCTACGACCTGTTTGATTTCTTGGGTCGTCGGCCAAATATCACGTAGAAAAATGGGAAGGCCTTTGCTATCAAAACCAAGTGGATCATTCGGAAGATCAAGGTGCATCGTCCCTGCCAAAGCGTAGGCAATAACCAGCGGTGGAGAAGTAAGGAAATTCATCTGAGTCTCGGCGTGAATGCGCCCCTCAAAGTTGCGATTACCTGAGAGCACCGAGCTCACGGTGAGAGACCCCTCGGCGATGGCAACACTGACTTGTGGAATCAACGGCCCTGAGTTGCCGATGCACGTCGTGCAACCATAGCCAACCAGATTGAAACCGAGTTTGTTCAAGTAGGGCGTCAGCCCGGCTCTGTCAAAGTAGTCGGTAACCACCCGCGAACCCGGTGCCAACGACGTCTTCACCCAGGGCTTACTCGACAATCCACGCTCTACTGCTTTCTTGGCTAGAAGTCCCGCGCAGATCATCACCGACGGGTTGGAGGTATTCGTGCAAGAAGTGATTGCCGCAATCACGACGTGCCCGTTATCTATATGTGCGCGCGTTCCGTCAGGCAAGGTCACGGAGACTGGATTGGAGGGCCACTGTTGCGATTCATCGGCTTCAAAAGGCTCCTCCTTCTTCTCGCCCGAGTTCTCTTGAGAGATGGAGATTGGGTCACTAGCGGGGAAGGACCCAGCCGAGGCTTGATCCAGTTCGGTGAGTTCAGTGAGAGGCGGCGCACTTTTCGAAAGAAGGCTGCCGACAGTAAGGGCAGCCTTGGAAAGAGGGATTCGATCCTGAGGTCGCTTTGGTCCGGCAATAGATGGCTCTACACTGCCAAGATCGAATTCAATGGTCATGGAATAAACCGGCTCATGATCAGGGTCATGCCACAGACCCTGTTCTTTGGTGTAGGCCTCAACCAAGGCGACCTGCTGCTCACTTCGCCCAGTCAGACGTAGATAATTTAGCGTTTCCCCATCCACTGGGAAGATCGCGCACGTGGAGCCGTATTCCGGACTCATGTTGCCCAGAGTTGCCCGGTTGGCCAGGGGGATACGCGACAAGGCTGGGCCGTAGAACTCGACGAACTTGCCTACTACTCCGGTATGACGCAGAAGCTCGGTGATCGTGAGCACTAAATCAGTTGCGGTTATACCTTCGCGGAATTCACCGATGAGTTTGATGCCTAGCACTTGCGGGACCAACATACTCATGGGCTGACCCAGCATCGCGGCCTCCGCTTCAATGCCCCCGACGCCCCAACCCAGCACGCCAAGTCCGTTGACCATGGGGGTATGAGAGTCCGTGCCGACCAGGGTGTCCGGGTAGGCCAACAACTTATTTTCTCCTTGACGAGTAAAGACCACGCGCGAAAGGTATTCCAGGTTGACTTGGTGACAGATGCCCGTGTCCGGCGGCACGACCACGAAGTCATCCAATGCTTGCTGCGCCCACCGTAACAACTGGTAGCGCTCCTGATTTCGCTCAAACTCCAAGTCGGCGTTGACGCGGAAGGCGTCGGATCGAGCGAATACGTCAGCAATGACGGAGTGATCGATAACCAACTCGCCTGGGATCAACGGATTGATCTTTGTCGGGTCACCGCCAAAGGAAGACATCGCATCGCGCATCGCGACCAGATCGACAACGCACGGAACACCAGTGAAATCCTGGAGCAGGACGCGGGCCGGGGTGAATTGAATCTCGCTGACGTGTTGGGCAGTTGGATCCCACGATGCCAGCGCGCGAATTTGGTCCGTCGTTACCCGCACGCCATCCTCGTTGCGTGCCAGATTCTCCAGCAAAACCTTGAGGCTATACGGAAGTCGGTTCGCAGTATTGATCCGGTCGAGACGGTGAATCTCGTACGTTGTATCCCTGACCGTTAACTGGTCACGGGTAGAAAAACTGTTGGCGGTCAATCTAGTTTGGGTGATACTTCACCCAATGCATGCAAGGCCAAAGTCGAATGAGCATACGCCCCCCCGGCACGCATTTCGGCGGCAACCCAGATTGCCTCCATAATCTCTTCAGGAGTTGCTCCTTTACGTTGGGCCGTCTTGGTATGGCCTTTGATGCAGTAAGGACACTGAGTCACATGCGCTACCGCTACAGCAATGAGTTGTTTGGTTTTCTCGGGTAAGGCGCCATCTGCAAAAACTTTATGACTGAAATTCTCAAACGCTTCATTGATTTCAGGGGCAAGCTTCTTCCTGAGTTCATAGATGTCCTGTGTCGCCGGTGGATACATAGCCTCATTCATCACTGATCTCCCTTTCTAAATGCGTCGTCCCGCGAAACCGCAGACACGACCGGTGCATCTACTCCCTCTAAACTCGTGACGTCTGCTTCCAAACCAACCGCCAGGCGGTTCCAACTGTTAATGGCGACAATTGCGAAAGTAAGGGCAGCTACCTCAGGTGCTGAAAATAAGGACTCGATCCTTGAATATGCCTCATCCGGTGCCCCGAGGTGGGCAAGGTCTGTGAGATGTTCGCACCAAGCCAGAGCGGCTTGCTCACGTTCTGTGAAATACGGAGTTTCACGCCATGCAACGACGGTATCTAGTCGAACTTGATTTTCTCCGCGGGCTCTAGCATCCCGGGTATGCATCGCCAGGCAGTAGGCGCATCTGTTGATCTGCGAGGCACGGATTCGAACAAGTTCAAGTAAGGCCGGTTCGAGGGATGTGTCTAGCAGAGCTGCTTCCAGATTCCCCAGTGCTGCAACGCCCTTTGGAAAGTGCTTTTTGTAGTCGACACGCATGATCAGAAACTCCTCTGTTCGCTCTCTCAATCATTGTGGTTGTGAGACCGCGGAAGCGCGGTTGGAGCGATCAAATGATCCTACTGCTGATGAAGACACTGTGATTAGGTCGCGCGGTGACTCACCTACATAACCGCATAGTGGACTCTCTAACTACGGGAGAGTACGACCCCCAATCTTGCGATCGTTTGAACTTTTCCAACGGCCACTATTTCAACTCGTATGAATAATCAGCCCCGTATGCGTGAAGTAGTTAAGGGCACCGAATAGCGTAAATCCGATGCCTGCCAATGTCCAGGCCCATCCGATCAGGGAAGCGATCACTCGCTTTCGGGTCATCAACAGCAACGGCAAAAGTACGGCTCCGACACCCACGCCAACATATAGAAGAGAAATAAACGTAGCTTCGATCAAAGGATGGTTGGCAAAATTGCCGGAGATCGGCTCCTGAGGGGGCGCGGCCCACAGTGTGTACTTCCAACCGGCGGCGGCTACCGCGAAGCAAACTAGACCCATGGCCGCTGCAAAGAGAGAAGTTGGCAGAAGCAATCGGGCTAAATCCTCAGCCTCTTCATCACCGACTTCAACATCTCCGGACGATCTAGGGACTTCTAACCTAGCTCCGCGCTTCCACAAATAAATCGATGCGGCAAAGAGCATTGCGCCGAAGGCAACTGACGGCTCCCCAAAAATAAAGTTGTCATATGGAGCAATCCGCGCAATGGGCCAAGTCAAAGACATGTGAAGCCCCATCGAAAAGAGAATTACGCCCAGAACCCCGAATGCCAGGGAATAGCCCTCTGCCGAAAATTTCTTGCGGTAAAAAACAGCTCGACCGAACATGACTAGAAGAAGTAGGCCGACACCGGCGGCAACCGACATCAAAGTGTTATACATCGGGATGTGGATCCAATCAACTTTCATGTAAACCCCCCTTTGAATCTCCTAAGGCGGAGACTCAATAAGAATCTAACCAACAATTCGAGGAAAATCCATCAATTACGTAAGCAACTTCCTGAGATCGTTGATCACGTCTAAGTTTTGGTCATCTCCGTCGCGCCACATCACACAGTACGACCATCCCAATACCCATTCGTCCGATTTTCTGAGCGTTGAAGGACAGCAGCCCAAAACCTGGAATTGAACCTACTAACTCCAAGCATTTCCACGCTCAAAATTGCAACCAAAGCAAATGCAAAACAGAAAGTATTCGGTGGCCCCTATCGACTAAAAATCAAATTTGGAACCATTGAAAGTGCCTGGCCGACAACTACTTGGTGTCGAAGTGCTGGCGGCTGTATTTGCACTGGTCACCACACAACCAATTGGATCTACTGCTTCGCCACCAAGATCGCCGTAGGAAATAATCCTTCCGAAAAAGTAGCAAAAGTCCCAGTCAGAAAAATCTGGCTGGGACCTTTATGACCCAATTTTATGAGGGCCGTCTAGTA
>JBBRSY010000012.1:0-33485 GCA_038244965.1 Candidatus Nanopelagicales bacterium
TAACGCATGCCATCTTGCACTTGCTGTATGCGCGCTTCATCACGAAAGTTCTCAACGATATGGAGATGCTCTCCTTCAATGAGCCATTTACCCGTCTGCTCAATCAAGGAATGGTTGGCATGAATGGCTCGGCGATGAGTAAGAGTCGTGGCAATCTCGTGACACTTTCTGGTGAATTGGATACTCATGGAGTGGATGCGGTCCGCCTATCGATGGTTTTTGCCGGTCCGCCAGAGGATGACATCGATTGGGCGGATGTATCGCCATCGGGATCGGTCAAGTTCTTAAACCGCGCGTGGCGACTTTCTGGTGATATTTCCAGTGCGCCCGAAGTCAATTTTTCAGCAGGTGATGTGGCATTGCGCAAAGCCACGCATAAGGCGGTTCACGATGCCGGCTTTGCAGTGGAGTCGTTGCGCTTTAATGTGGCAATCGCGCGCATTATGGAATTAGTAAACGCTGCCCGAAAGGCAATTGATTCTGGCTGCGGCCCCGCCGATCCTGCGGCTCGTGAAGCAACAGAGGCAATCGCGATCATGCTCTCACTCGTCGCGCCATTTACGGCAGAAGAAATGTGGGAGCGGTTGGGGCATAAGCCATCGGTTGCGCTTGTGGGCTGGCCAAAGGTGGATGAGTCACTTCTCATCGCGGACTCCGTCATCGCAGTTATTCAGATCAACGGCAAGATTAAAGAGCGCATTGAAGTCTCGCCCTTAATTACCGACTCGCAATTAGAGATCTCGGCTCTTGCCCACCCGACAATCGTTGAAGCGCTGCAGGGCGAAACGATCACAAAGGTAATTACGCGAGCGCCAAAAATCGTCAATATCGTTATCAACAACGGCTGACACTAAACAATCTCGACTTACTCAGCAGGATTTCACTGAGAAGCCCTTTTCAATGGGCACATGGTAAGTGAACTCCGTGATCGGCTTCAGGACTGGGTAGAGGACCTTCACTTCAACAGCCTGCACAAGCGCGCCTTGATTGTCGCATTTGCCGTTATTTGTGTGGTTTCTGTTGCCGTGGTCGCGCGCGGGCATTCACAACCCATCGTTGAGATTGCGCCGATCGTGGTTGCACCACCAAAGGTGATGGTCGATGTTGCAGGTGGCGTGAAATCTCCGGGCCTTTATGAATTGCCCGCCAACTCGCGCGTGATGGATGCGATCAAAGCCGGCGGCGGAACGCTTTCGGGTACAGACACTAGCGATATCAATTTGGCGCGGATCATCAAAGATGGCGAGCAGATCTATGTGGAACCTGCCACAGTTACCAATTCCAATCCAATTGGTGGATCAACTCGCGTCGTAAAAAGAAAATCTGGCCCGATCAATATCAATCGTGCGACCGCAACAGAACTTGATGCCCTTCCTGGGATTGGCCCCGTAATTGCCTCACGAATTATCGAATATAGGAAGACGAACGGACCCTTCACCTCGGTGGATGATCTTCAGAAAGTTTCCGGCATTGGAGTTTCCAAATTCGCTCAATTCAAGAGCAAAGTCCGCGTGTAAATGATTACCGTGCCTTAGTTCTAGGTACGGCGATCTGGGCGGGTGCGCTTAGCCAAAGTTGGACCAGCCCGTGGCGGACGGGCTTACTCTGCACCGGTGTCGCACTTCTCGCGATGTGGCAGAAGAAAGCCTTACTTGTCGTTCTGGCATGTGCGATGTTGTTGGGCTCATCCGTAATGTCCCTTAGGCAGGTGGGGTTGCAAACATCCCAAGTGCACCGATTAATCGGAAGCACCGCCACTATTCAATTTCAAATCTCGACCGATCCTACTAAAACTCAATCAAAAGTCTTTGGCTCAACACTGGCACCCACTAGTTATTCGTTCCTTGCCACAGCCTTTCAAGTGAGCAATGAAAACAACAGATACCAACTGCGTGTTCCGATTCGAGTGATCGCACAGAGCGGACGAGTACTGGGATTGCTTCCCGGCCAGATGGTCCGTGCCGATGGGGCAATTCGTGTCAGCAAAGAGGCGCGGGTTGCCGCGATGTATCTGGTCAGGGGAGAAATCTCCATTGAAACCAGAGCATCACACTGGGCCAGTGCCTTGGGTTCGATAAGAACGCACTTGCGCTCACTATGTGGCACTGATGACGCTGGTGCGTTGATTCCCGGGATGGTGCTGGGGGATACCTCGTTGCAGAGCGCGAATTTTAAGAACGAAATGAGGCGATCTGGTCTCACGCATTTGGTTGCCGTCAGTGGCGCGAATTTCGCGATCATCTCCCTTTTCGTTCTGTGGTGCATGCAATGGATCTTTAGATCACTGCGCATGCGTTTGATATTCACCGCTGTTGCACTGTCAAGTTTCATTGCGTTGGTGCGGCCCTCGCCATCGGTTTTGCGCGCTGCGGCAATGGCCGGTGTTGTTCTCGCAGCCAGGGGCGTGGGAAGGCGCAGTGATCCTTTGCCAACATTGGGCTTTGCCATTGCCGCCGTAGTGATTGGCGATCCTTGGCAAGCTAGGGATCCAGGTTTTGCGCTTTCCGTATTAGCGACTGCGGGATTACTTTTGCTCTCACCGCGCATAGGACGATGGCTGGGCAAGTTCATCCCCACTTTCGTGGCCAGTTCATTGAGTCCTCCCATCGCGGCAGTGGTTATGTGCGCCCCGATTCTGGTTGCCCTCTCTGGATATTTGGGTCTGATGACGGTTGTCGCGAATTTGTTAGCGGCGCCGATGGTTGCACCGATAACCATCATTGGATTCATAGCAGCACTCATGTCCCCGATTTCTCCAACCTTGAGTTCCGCGTTGCTTTTTCTGATTAAGTGGCCGGCAGGGTGGATTGCGGGAGTGGCACATTGGGCGGCTGGCTTTCCGGTCCTGCAAATGTCTACTGGACTATGGGGATTCATCGGCGGCGTCGTAGTTTTATCCTTGTTGATTATCTTGGTCGTTTTACTTCGCAAAACGCACAAAATCGTGATCGTGGTTCTGTTAATCGTGACCCTAACATTTGCCTGGATCGGACAGTGGCCGCCAGGGGATTGGCAGATTGTCAACTGTGATGTGGGCCAAGGAGATTCTCTGGTGATTAATTTGGGAAATCACCGTGGAATAGTCGTTGATACGGGACCTGACGCTGCGTTGGAGGATCGCTGCCTCTCTCGATTGGGAATCACATCAATTGCGCTACTCATTCTGACTCACTTTCACGCCGATCATGTCGAAGGCGTCGCTGGGCTTATTCGCGGACGCTCAGTTGGTCAGGTATGGGTGAGCAACAACGCTGAGCCAGTATTTGAAAGTCAACGCGTAAATTCGTGGCTTGCCAAAGTTCCCCAGGTCGTTGCCGTGCGAGGGACAGCGGTTATATTGGAAAGCGCGCGCGGCCCCATTGCAATCAAATCCTTCTGGCCAGATGCTGGCGCGCGTGCGTTTGAAGTTCTGCCCGGAGATGGGTCAGCGATTAACAATTCCAGCGTTGCGGTATCGATCACGGCGCCCGATTTCTCTCTTTTCGCCGCGGGTGATCTCGAGCCCAGCGTGCAATCTGAAATTTTGGCCTCTCTTAGTCATGTCGATATCTACAAAGTCAGCCATCATGGTTCCCTCTACCAAGATCGGTCCTTCATGGAGCGAGTCTCACCCACAATTTCGATTATCAGCGTGGGTGTAGGCAATTCCTACGGTCATCCCGCGGCACAGACCATTGCAGCTCTGGCTAGACTTCGGAGCAGAATTTACCGAACGGACAAAAATGGTGGAATCGCGATTACGGCGCGCGCCCACCGCTTTCATGTCCATACGAGTGCGGGGGCATGGTGGCAGAAAGTAAGGTTGGGGTGAACCTTTATCTTCTTCTCGGTGCCGAGGCCGCCCTTGCCGACCGCGCACTCGCCAAGTTACTCGCGCAATTGAAAGAGGAGCATGCCGAAGTTACTTCCCTGGTCGCACCTGAAGTACTCGTTGGCGATGTAGCAGATGCCCTTGCGCCTTCGCTCTTTTCGGAAAGACGCGCGTTGGTTCTGCGTGATCTGCAAGATTTACCGGTCGAGATCCACTCGGAAATCACGCGGTTTCTGGCTGATCCTGATCCAACAATTACCGTAATCTTCACGCATAAAGGTGGCGTGAAAGGAAAAGCTCTCCTTGATCAAATCAAGAAAGCCGATGTGCAAATTATTTCCTGCGATACGCTCAAAAAAGAGAGCGAGAAGCAAGAGTTTGTGCGCCATCTTTTTCTAGATCTTGGCCGAAAGGCAACGCCCGGAGCTGTGAACGCTCTAATTGGCGCGGTCGGCACTGACCTGCGCGAATTAACTGCCGCCTCAACTCAGATCGCCTCCGATACCGTCGGCGTTATTGATGAGGCAATGGTCGATAAATATCATCAAGGACGAATTGAAACGACCGGCTTTGATGTGGCAGACGCGGCCCTTGATGGTGATGTCTCGCGCGCATTGTTGACACTGCGCAATGCCCTTGATTCAGGAACCGATCCGGTGATGGTAACCAGTGCAATTGCATCTGCGCTACGGGGTTTGGCCAAGGTATCCGGTGCCAATCGCGGGTCGAAATCCTTTGAACTGGCAGGGGATTTAGGTATGGCCCCATGGCAAATTGATAAGGCCCGTCGCCAACTTAGTTTGTGGTCACCGGCCGGGATCGCGGCGGCTGTCGGAGCGATTGCACGGGCCGATGCCCAGGTGAAGGGTGCGGCTGTGGATCCGATCTATGCCTTGGAGCGGGCAGTCACCGAGATTGCCCGTTCACGCTCGTAATTTGAGCCTAACCTGTCCGCGCTGGTAGCCTACGACCCTTAGTTAAGGCCCAACGGGGTCAAACAAATTTGATAAAGAGGCGCGCGTGGCAAATATCAAGTCCCAGATTAAGCGGATCAAGACCAATGAGAAGGCACGCCTTCGCAACAAGCCGGTCTCATCCTCCATCAAGACCGCCGTCCGCAAGTTTCGCGCCGCCGTTGTATCAGGAGACCACGCAGTTATCACCACCGAACTGCGCACTGCATCCAAAGCCCTCGATGTTGCCGTTGCCAAAGGTGTGATTCACAAGAATGCAGCAGCCAACAAGAAGTCATCCATGGCGAAGTCGGCTACAAAAGCTGGCGTTCGTTAATTATTTAGCACCTTCTACGCGAGGCTAGTTTTATGCCTGCGATCTCCCTTGCCAAGGCACCGCAACCGGCGGCTACTGATCCGGCACAGATACGTAACTTTGCCATCATTGCCCATATCGATCACGGCAAATCAACCCTTGCCGACCGCATGTTGGGCATCACCGAAGTTGTAGAGGCTCGTAACATGCGGGCGCAGTATCTGGATCGCATGGATATCGAGCGTGAGCGCGGAATCACGATTAAGTCTCAGGCAGTTCGGCTGCCGTGGCGTTCTGGCCTAGATGGCAAGGAATACATCCTGAACATGATCGATACGCCTGGTCATGTTGATTTCACCTATGAAGTTTCGCGCTCGCTAGCCGCAAGTGAAGGTGCAGTCTTGCTGGTGGATTGCGCGCAAGGAATAGAAGCGCAGACTTTGGCGAATCTATATCTTGCCATGGAGAACAATCTCAAGATTATTCCGGTCTTGAATAAGATCGATCTTCCCGCGGCTCAACCAGAGAAGTTTGCTAAAGAGTTGGCCAAACTCATCGGGTGCGAGCCAAGTGATTGCCTGCTCGTATCGGGCAAGACTGGAGCAGGAGTTGCCGATCTGCTCGATCAGATCATCGAGCAAATTCCGGCGCCCAAAGGGGATCCCAACGCCCCGGCTCGCGCACTAATTTTCGATTCTGTTTACGATGTGTATCGCGGCGTCGTGACATATGTGCGCGTCATGGACGGTCACCTCTCGGCACGTGATCAAATTCAGATGTATTCAACCGGAGTTCGCCACGAAATGTTAGAAGTCGGTGTCATCTCTCCCGAGCCAGTGCCTAGCAAAGGTTTGGGAGTTGGAGAAGTTGGCTACCTAATTACAGGTGTGAAGGATGTTCGACAATCCCGAGTCGGCGACACGGTGACAAATTTCAACAACCCAACGAAGACTCCGCTTGCTGGTTATAAAGACCCAAAACCAATGGTTTTCTCTGGGCTCTACCCGTTGGACGGTGCGGATTATCCGCTGCTTCGTGAAGCCCTAGATAAATTACAACTCAATGATGCTGCCCTTGTGTATGAGCCGGAATCTTCAGCTGCGCTTGGTTTTGGATTTCGATGCGGCTTCTTAGGATTGCTGCACATGGAAATTGTGCGCGAGCGACTTGAACGCGAATCAAATCTAAGCCTCATCTCCACCGCTCCCAACGTGGTCTATAACGTAAAACTTGATGATGGACGATCGATCATTGTCACTAATCCGAGTGAGTTTCCCGAGGGAAAGATCATGAGCGTTGAGGAACCACTTGTGCGGGCGACAATCCTTGCGCCCAGCGAATTCATCGGTGCCATAATGGAATTGTGTCAACAGCGCCGGGGAACTCTACTTGGTATGGATTATCTTTCAGAGGATCGGGTAGAGATCCGTTACACATTGCCGCTAGCTGAAATAGTTTTTGATTTCTTTGACAAATTGAAATCTAGTACGCGGGGGTATGCATCTTTGGATTACGAATCTATTGGGGATGCCGAAGGTGAATTGGTGAAGGTCGATATTCTCCTGCAAGGCGAACCAGTGGATGCATTTAGCGCGATTGTGCACCGTGATAAGGCCTACGCATACGGGCTGATGATGACCGCCAAATTGCAGGCACTGATTCCCCGCCAACAGTTTGAAGTTCCAATTCAGGCGGCAATCGGGTCGCGCATTATTGCTCGGGAAAATATCCGAGCAATTCGAAAAGATGTTCTGGCAAAATGTTACGGCGGAGACATCTCCCGTAAGCGAAAACTCCTTGAAAAACAGAAGGAGGGTAAGAAGCGCATGAAGATGGTGGGACGAGTTGAAGTCCCGCAAGAGGCATTTGTGGCAGCCCTGGCAACTGACGCCGACATTGAAAAGGCGAAAGCCGCACGGAAGTAATCGCTATGTCAGACCTCTCTTTTTACGTTCACATTCCTTACTGCGTCAAACGGTGCGGCTACTGCGATTTCAATACATACACCCCCTCTGAATTGCGCGATGGCGGGACGTTAGAGAGCGTTTCTGGCGACTACATCGACGCCGTTATTCGAGAGATCGACATTGCCCATCGCCAGAATCCGGATGCGAGTGTTCCGACAATCTTTTTTGGCGGTGGGACTCCGAGTCTGCTTCCTCCCAGCGATCTTGGACGAGTGATTTCCTCAATACGACAGCGATGGTCACTCAATGCCGAGGCAGAAATCACATTGGAAGCCAATCCGGATTCGGTTGGTGCGGCAAAACTGCGCGAGTTGCGCGATGTTGGCTTCAATCGAATTTCATTCGGGATGCAATCGGCCATTCCGCATGTGCTAAAAGTTCTCGATCGCACTCATGATCCCGAAAACATCGCCATGGTCGTGGAAGCTGCTCGGGGCGCCGGATTTGAAAGCGTTAGTTTGGATCTGATCTATGGCACTCCGGGGGAATCACTCGAAGATTTTCGCACCTCCGTTAATTCCGCGCTCGAACTTGGGGTTGACCACCTCAGTGCCTACGCCCTCATTGTGGAGTCGGGCACGAAACTTGCAACTCAGATAAGGCGTGGAGAATTGAGCATGCCGGTTGATGATCTGATGGCCGATATGTATCTGCTCGTGGATGACTTATGCGAGCGTGCAGGACTTACCTGGTATGAGTTGAGCAATTGGTCAAAACCAGAGCATCAGGCTGGACACAACATTGCCTATTGGAAGAATGCAAATTGGTGGGGACTTGGACCGGGCGCACACTCTCATATCGATGGAATTCGTTGGTGGAATATCAAACACCCAACTGCATACAAAGCCGCTCTCTTCGCAGACGGATCCCCGTTGCAAGAAAGTGAAACCCTTACCGCGCGACAGAAATCCGATGAAGCGATCATGCTCTCCATACGCATGCGCGGGGGCATCCCGCTTAGCGATTTATCGGAGGAGCAGAGGCGCAAAGTGGCCGAATATCGGCAGAGTGGACATCTCGATGGCACCGCTTGGGAGGCGGGCACCCTGCAACTAACCCCGGTCGGCCGCTTGATTGCCGACCGAATCGTGCGTGAATTAGTTGTGTAGTACCTTGTAGTCCTATGCATACCGCACATGTGATCATTTCTTCGCTAATTGCACTCGTATTTGTTCTTGCTGGTCTGGCAAAGGCAAGTGGCAATCCGAGGGGTCTTGCCATCACGCGCGAAGTAAAGATCAAAGATGGGCTTGCCCGCGCGATCGGCGTCATTGAGGCGATGGCTGCTCTCGGTGTTGTTATCGGATTACGCAATGGCTTCGTTCAGTGGATTGCGTTGGTTGTTCTCTGGGTCGATATGAGCGCAGCAATGTATTTCCATTTCAAAGCTGAGAAGATCAAGAGTGCCTTTCCGCCATTCTTCCTCCTTACCTTGGTCTCCATCGCCCTCGTCACGATTTAGTTGATGGCAATGGAAGCCCGTCGTCTGGAAATTCTCCGCGCCATAGTGGATGAGTACGTGGCAACCCAAGAACCGGTCGGCTCGAAAGTTATTGCCGATCGCCATAGCCTGGGTATTTCGCCGGCGACCATCCGCAACGAGATGGCATTGCTGGAGGAGCAAGGCCTGATCACGCACCCTCACACGAGTGCCGGTCGCATTCCTACGGATATGGGCTACCGGGTCTTTGTCGATAAATTGGCCAATATAAGACCGCTCTCCCCTGCCGAACGTCGTGCCATTGAGAGTTTTCTCGAAGGTGCCCATGATCTCGATGATGTTGTCATGCGGACCGTAAAGTTGTTGGCAGATGTAACCAAGCAGGTGGCGGTAGTCCAGTACCCCTCGTTTGTGAAATCATACGTGCGCCATCTTGAATTGGTTTCCCTAACCCCCACGCGTCTCATGCTCATTCTGATCACGGATGCCGGACGAGTTGAACAGAGGATTGTCGAGTTTGGCAATGACCTTGAGGAATTATTTGTCGTTGGATTACGTTCTCAATTAAATCAGGCCATTGCAGGTGCTCGCCTACTTGATGTCGCGGAAAGGCTAACTGGAATTGTGACCATATTTAGTGGACGCGATGAGAGCGATGTTAAAGCAATCGTTTCTACTTTGACGGAAATGGCATTGGAAAAACCAGAGGAGCGCATTGTGTTGGCAGGGACGGCGAATCTTGCCCGGTTTCGCGAGGATTTCTCAACCCAAATTCATCCGATTTTAGAAGCATTGGAAGAGCAAGTCGTCCTCATGCGTCTGCTAGGTGATGTTGGAGAGAACGTGCAAGTGCGCATAGGACAAGAGCAGAGTGAGCAAAATTTGCGACAGACGAGTGTCATATCGGTGGGTTATGGCAGTGAATCGACGCCACTGGGTGCACTAGGCGTAATTGGCCCAACTCGCATGGATTATGCAGGTTCTATTGCAGCGGTATCGGCAGTTGCCCGTTATGTCGGGCGTTACATGAATGAGGGTTCGTAGTGGCGGATTTGTACGAAGTCTTGGGTGTTGTTCGCGATGCCAATCAAGACCAAATTAAACGTGCCTATCGTAAATTAGTGCGAGAGTTACACCCTGATGTGAATCCTGATCCGCAAATACAAGATCGCTTCAAGGAAATTACCGCGGCCTATGAAGTCTTGAGCGATCCGCAGAAACGTGCGAATTATGATTCTGGCGGGGCAAACGGTTTCGGTAATCTGGGCGGGGCAAACTTTGGCTTTGGCGACATTATGGATGCTTTCTTTGGTGGCGGTGGAAGTCGCGGGCCACGCTCGCGAAAGCGTGCCGGTCAAGATGCCCTCATTCGCATCGAGGTTGATCTCAATGAAGCGTGCTTTGGAACCGATCGGGAGATCACGGTTGAGAGCGCGGTGATCTGCCCTAAATGCGATGGATCAGGATGCGCAGATGGTGGGCATCCGACAATGTGTGAGATTTGCAAGGGGCGTGGTGAGACCCAACATGTCGCTCGCTCATTTTTGGGCCAAGTGATGACTAGTCGACCGTGTGCCAACTGTCAGGGATTTGGAAGCGTCATTTCCAACCCATGCCGAGAATGTGCCGGCGATGGACGCATCCGGTCGCGCCAAAGCATCCCGGTCAAGATCCCTGCTGGAGTCGAAACTGGAAATCGAATTCAACTAAGCGGCCGGGGCGAAGTTGGACCTGGTGGGGGACCAGCGGGTGATTTGTATGTTGAAATCCTGCAAACTCCACATGAATTTTTAGTTCGCGAAGCAAATACCTTGCATCTGGCACTAGGAATTTCGATGGCCGCAGCCGCCCTCGGTACAACCCTGACCGTCGAGACTCTGGATGGTCCGATACCGGTCTCGATCAAACCCGGCATTCAAAGCGGGGCAACGATTTCCGTTAAGGGCAAAGGGGTGACGCATTTGAGAGGGGGAGGGCGTGGCGATCTCATTGTTCACGTCGAAGTGCATACTCCAAGTAAACTGACTAAGGAACAAGAGGCATTGTTGCGCAAATTCGCGCACATGCGCGGGGAGAAAGAGGGCGAGTCACAAATGCAACGCCATGACGGAGGATTCTTCAGTAAATTCAGAGATGCCTTCGGTCGCTAGTGTTGCCACTTTTTTATGTCGCCCAACTTCCGAAGGAAATCAACGAACGATGCCGTCTGGTTGGCCATGTCGGTCACCACATCGCCCGCGTATTGCGAGCCAAACCGGGCGAGGAAATCTTGCTTTCAGATGGGAAAGGGTACTGGTCTCGCGTCACGATAAGTGGAGTCGAAAAGAGTGCCGTCGAACTTGTCGTTCTCGAATCTGGCCATCAGGTCCCACGCGATATTTCGATTACCGTGGTCCAGGGAATTACAAAGGGTGATCGCACTCGCGAGAATATCGAACTTCTTGTACAAGCAGGAGTAGATCGCATTGTTCCTTGGAAAGCTGCTCGCTCGATCGGCAAATTGCCCGATGGAGTTGAGAAACTTAAGGTTGCAGTTATCGAAGCCGGCAAGCAATCTCGCCGCTACTACTTGCCAGAAGTGGCAGACGTAGTTGATTTGGAGCAGTTGCAATCCATTATTAGAAGCGCAGATCTTTCCATCATTCTGGACGCGCAAGCAGAACGGAAATTGTCGGAGCTAAAGGATAAGAATTATCACCTCTCCTCAGTCGTTTTAATTGTTGGGCCAGAGGGCGGGATTACTGATGAGGAATTGGAGAAGATGAAAGAGGCTGGTGGGATTCCGGCCAAACTTGGTCGCACAATATTGCGATCGGCACATGCGGGAATTGCCGCAGTCTCCGCGCTGAGCGTCGCTCTAGGCCTCTGGTAAGAAGAAGGTCGACGATGGCACTGGATCCCGATTGTTTGTTCTGCAAAATCATTGATGGCGAAGTGCCGGCGACGATCCTCTATCGCAACGAAAATGTGGTTGCCTTCAAAGACATTTTGCCCCAAGCCCCGACTCACGTGGTCATCGTTCCGACAATTCATGTTGAGAACGCGGCCGCACTTGCACGGATGTCCTCAGTGATCACGGCGGCACTTTTCGTCGCGGCGGATGAGATTGCTAGGACGCAAGGTTTGGATGGTTACAGGGCGGTATTTAATACTGGCGCATCGGTTGGGCAGAGCGTTTTTCACGCTCATTTACACCTTTTAGGTGGCCGAACTTTCGCCTGGCCGCCCGGTTAATGCAATAACCCGTAGAATATTTCTAATGGAAAGAACTCTTTTTGCCGTGCCAAGTGCAATACCCATGGTCGCACTGCTGGGCGCCACAGACGCACATCTGCGCATTATTGAAGCGGCATTTCCAACATTGACAATCACAGTCCGGGGCAATGAGATCACTTTTCATGGCGATTCCGATGAAGGACTGCGCTTTGAGGCACTTCTCAACGAACTCCTTGTCGTTATCCGATCAGGGCAAACACTTACTAGCGAACTGGTGGTGCGCGCAATTTCTATGATGCGCAATATCCCACAGGAGCATCCAGCTGAGGTCCTCTCTCTTAACATTTTAAGCAACCGCGGCCGATCAATTCGACCAAAGACAGCAAATCAGAAACATTATGTCGATGCTATTGGCGAACACACAATCACTTTCGGGATCGGTCCTGCTGGAACAGGCAAGACCTATCTCGCCATGGCCAAAGCGGTTGCGGCTTTACAGGCCCGGGAAGTGAACAGAATTATTCTCACTCGCCCGGCGGTAGAAGCTGGAGAACATCTCGGATTTCTTCCGGGTACTTTGTCAGAGAAGATTGATCCTTACCTGCGCCCGCTCTTTGACGCGCTACACGACATGATCGATCAAGATTCGATTCCGCGACTCATGCAGACGGGCATTATTGAAGTTGCCCCTCTTGCCTACATGCGCGGGCGCACACTCAATGATGCATTCATTATCTTGGACGAAGCCCAAAATACTTCGCCAGAACAGATGAAGATGTTTCTGACTCGATTGGGTTTTGGATCAAGAATGGTGATCACTGGGGATGTGACGCAGATGGACATTCCATCGAGTTCGAAGTCTGGATTGAAGGTAATCCGCGACATCTTGAGCGGCGTGGATGACATAGCGTTCATTGATTTGAGTTCCCAAGATGTCGTTCGAAATACTCTGGTTGGTGAAATCGTTGAGGCATACGGAAAATACGACGCACAACTCGAAGCCCATTTACAGGAGCAACGGGCACCGCGCCAATTGCGTCCAAGTAATTAGATTATGGCTATTGAAATTACCAATCGTTCAGGAATTGCCTACAACGAGGTAGACCTTGATTCTCTCCTGCAGTTTGGCATGGCGGATTTAGGGCTCAATCCAGAGTGCGATCTTGACGTTCTTCTAGTATCTGAAGATGAAATGAGCCAATTGCACTTGAAATGGCTGGATGAGCCAGGTCCTACCGATGTCCTGACTTTTCCTATGGATGAACTCCGCCCCAACAGTACGGAAGCTGGGACCCTGGGCGATATCGTTCTGTGTCCGCAGGTCGCGATTCGCCAAGCCGAATCCGGCGACCTTCCGTTTACCCGTGAGATGTCAATCTTGGCCATCCACGGCCTGCTACATATTGTTGGCTTCGACCACGCCACTCAAGGGGATGAATTAGAAATGTTCGCTCGACAAGATTCCATAGTTAATAGGTGGAGTGCATGACAGCGATTTTAATTCTGGCCATCGTCGCACTTCTGATTTTTGCGGGCTTTCTCGCCGGGAGTGAAGCTGCACTAACATCGATTTCACGCATAAAGATCGATGAACTTGGATCGCGACCAGGTGGTGGCATTCTCCGGAAGGTGACATCCGATCCTGCCCGTTATCTCAACGTTCTTCTCCTTGTCCGCAAGACCTGCGAACTCACTGCCACTGTCCTGCTGGCCGTTATTTTGGCGCATGATTTCGCGGCCGCCCAAGCGCTCTCCTTGACCGTTCTTATCATGGTCGTGCTTTCCTATGTAATAGTCGGTGTTGGTCCAAGAACATTAGGAAAACAGAACCCTCATGTCTGGGCGCGAAGTGGCGCGGTCACGGCATTTGGGCTGGCGAGCATTTTGGGACCAATTACGACTCTGTTAATCGCTATCGGAAATGCCATCACGCCCGGACGTGGTTTTCGTCAAGGACCCTTTGCGAATGAGGCAGAACTGCGGGATCTAGTGGACCAAGCCCACGAACGCGGTCTGGTTGAATCCGACGAACACGAAATGATTCACTCGGTCTTTGAGCTCGGCGATACATTAGTGCGAGAACTGATGGTGCCCCGAACTGAGATGGTCTGGATTGAAAAGGAGAAAACCTTGCGCCAGGCGCTCTCTTTGGCGCTGCGCTCTGGATTTTCGCGAGTACCAGTAGTTGGTAGCGGGGTAGATAACATTATTGGAATTGCATATGTAAAGGACTTAGCAAAGCGTGCCCTAGACCATCACGATGCCGAGCAGAGTGAGAAAGTCGAACAGCATATGAGGCCGGCAACATTCGTTCCCGAGAGCAAAACTGCGGTCGAGTTGCTGAAGGAGATGCAACGAGATCAGATTCACCTGGCAATTGTCATCGACGAGTACGGCGGAACCGCGGGCATAATTACCATTGAAGACATCTTGGAAGAGATTGTTGGGGAAATTGAGGATGAGTTCGACGATGGGGAAGAGGCTTTCTCGTGGCTCAATGAAGATAGGGCCAGAGCGCAGGCCACTTTGCATGTCGAAGATCTGGCAAGGGAATTGAATATCACTGTTGCAGAGAGTGAATATCACGACGTAGATACTGTTGGTGGCCTTATGGCAAAGAAATTGGGTCGAGTTCCAATTCCCGGCAGCACAATATTTATGAGCGGATGGAACATTACCGCCGAGCGACCGATCGGACGACGTCGCAGAATAAGCAGCGTGCTCGTTGAACGCGAAGCGCCGACAAGCCCGGTCGAGCATGACGAAATCTAGAACGGAAATTTCCGGCCTCTAAAGGGCGATACCCTAACCCCATGCGTATAGTTCGATTTTCACCCGCTGCTGCCGATCCTGCACTTGATCTGGGAAAAGAGCCGTTATTTGGCGTTCTTGCCGAAGACGCGATCGCCATAATCGTGGGAGATCCGCTTTATTCAGGGATTAAGCCAACGGGGAAAGTGGTTCCGCTTGCCCAGGTGCGTTTACTGGCCCCAGTGCTACCCCGAAGTAAGGTCGTCTGCATCGGGAAGAACTATGCAGATCATGCCAAAGAAATGGGCGGGGAAGTGCCAGAGGAGCCCATTATTTTCCTCAAACCCAACACATCTGTCATTGGACCCCACGACACAATTGTGTGGCCCGACATGAGTGAGCGCGTTGATTTTGAGGGCGAACTCGCCATTGTCATCGGTCGCATCTGTAAGGACGTCCCAAAAGAGCGAGCAAGTGACGTTATTTTCGGTTACACAATAGGCAATGATGTTACTGCCCGCGATCTTCAGAAGAAGGATGGCCAATGGACACGGGCCAAAGGTTTCGACACATTCTGTCCACTCGGTCCGTGGATTGAAACTGAGTTTGTGCCCGGGGATCAGAGGATCACCACGACCCTAAACGGTGAAGTAAAACAATCGGGCCACTTGTCCGACATGATCAACGGAATCCCTGAGATCATTAATTTCGTGACTCAAGTGATGACGCTTCTGCCGGGCGATGTAATTTTGACAGGCACTCCTGCCGGCATCGGTCCGATGCCAGAGAAATCAACGGTTACTGTGGCAATTGAAGGTCTGGGCGAACTGACGAATAAGGTAAGTGCTCGTGGGTGATAAGAAAGTCCGGGTGCGTTTCGCACCTTCTCCTACCGGCGACCTTCACGTCGGAAATATTCGGACCGCCCTGTTTGATTGGGCATATGCCCGGCATACCGGCGGAACATTCATCTTCCGAATTGAAGACACCGATACCACGCGCGTAACTGACGAATACATCGCGGCGGCGATTGACACACTTCGGTGGTTAGGATTGCAGTGGGATGAAGGTCCAGAAGTAGGCGGAGAGTTCGGCCCGTATCAACAATCACAGCGCATGGACATTTACGCCCACTGGGCAAAGAAATTTCTAGATCAAAAAGATGCCTACTACTGCTTCTGCACGGCGGCGGAACTTGAAGCCCGCCGGGAAGCCCAACGGGCCGCCAATGTTGCCCCCGGGTATGACGGGCAGTGTCGCAACTTAAGCGAAGAACAGATTGCAGGTTTTCGAGCAGAAGGTCGTCAACCGGTCATTCGTATGCGCATGCCCGATGGACAGACCACCTTCATCGATCAAATTCGTGGCGAAGTTTCCTTCGACCACAAATTCGTCCCGGATTTTGTCCTGGTGCGTGGTGACGGATCACCTCTCTACACGCTGGCCGTGGCCGTTGATGATATTTTGATGAAGGTAACCCATATTCTGCGCGGTGAGGATTTGCTCTCGTCGACTCCGCGACAGACTCGTGTCTATCAAGCAATGGGAATAAAAGAGGAAGACTTTCCGGTCTTTGCCCATCTTCCATTTGTAATGGGACAGGACAACACCAAGCTCTCCAAACGCAATGGTGAGGTCTCGGTAAATTGGTATCGCGAAGCAGGTTTTTTACCGGAAGCAATTTGTAATTATTTGGCTCTACTTGGTTGGTCGCCTGGGGAGGATCGCGAAAACATTTCAATGCAGGAGCTCACTGAGCTCTTTACGGTTGAGCGCGTTCATAGTTCGCCCGCGAAGTTCGACATGAAGAAGCTTGAAGCAATTAATGGTGACAAGATCCGCGCACTTACACTCGATGAATTTCTGGATTGGTCACTGCCGTTTTTGAAAGATGCAAATGTGATCGCTGGTTCTGAGGAAGAAATTGCTCTCGTGAAAGCCGCGTTGCCGATCATTCAAGAGCGCATCACCAAGTTAAGTGAGATTCCAGCGATGTTGAAATTCCTCTTCGTGAAGGATTTTGCAGTAGAGCCGGCATCAATCGCCAAGGTTAGCGAGGCGGGCGCGAAAGCCGTTTTGCTGCGAAGTTTTGCCGAATTGACTTCTCTTACCGAGTGGACTCATTCAACAATTGAACTCGCTCTTCGATCCTCACTCATCGAGGAAATGGGATTGAAGCCAAGGGTTGCATTTACTTCTCTGCGAATTGCAGTTACCGGTAGCACGATCTCTCCACCCTTATTTGAATCTATGGAGTTGTTGGGCAAAAGTGTTTGCCTGGAGCGGATTTCCGGGGCGCTGGCGCTCTAGTTTCTACGGTATCCTTGCGAACGCCTTTTGGGGTATGGGGTAATTGGCAGCCCTGCTGATTCTGGTTCAGTAAGTCTAGGTTCGAGTCCTGGTACCCCAGCCAAGTACGACCCAGAGCAACTTCGCTAATGCCGCTTGAGAGAACTATGCGCCGACCCTTGACAGGTTAATAGTTAACTAATAAGTTAAGTTAAATGAAGGCGGCGATTCCTACCCACAAGCTAGATCTCCTATTTGGCGCACTTGGAAATGAGCACCGGCGGGAAATCATCTACAGCCTGGGCTTGCAACCTTCATCGATTAGCCAATTGGCCAGCCTGCGCGGGCTCTCCTTACCGGCTATTCATAAGCACATCAAGGTTCTGGAAAGCGCGGGCCTGATCAAACGTCAGAAGTCCGGGCGGATTAATTTCATCACCTTGAATAAGGCATCACTTCGTGGAGTCCAAGCCTGGCTCAATCAGTTCCATACCTATTGGGACAGCGGTACGGAAACCCTTACGAATTATGTGCACGCGGCAGAACTGCAAGAAAAGCAGATGGGTTCCAAAGCAACCCCCAAAACAAAGGAGAGAAAGTGAAGAAGTTTTTATTTATTTATAACGCAAGCAATGATGCGGATAGCGATGATGCCTGGATGACCTGGTTTACCTCGATTGGGCAGAGCATGGCTGACATGGGAAATCCATTTAATGGCGGCAAGATTGTCACAGCTGCTGGAGCTAAGGACATTACCGAGTGGTCAGATTTCGTCGGTGGTTATTCCTTAGTCAACGCGCTTGATATGGATGCTGCAATTGCCCTGGCAAGTGGATGTCCAAATAAGACAGGAGTCAGGGTTTTCGAAGCAATCCCTATGTAATTTAGCCTCATTTAGATGACGGGCGCCCTATTTTGGTCAAGTGGAGTCTTGGGGATTATGCTTCACCCTGCTCCACGTGAGCACGTACTTCACTAGGGCCCCGTCGTCTAGCGGCCTAGGACTCTGGCTTCTCAAGCCAGCTACGAGGGTTCGAATCCCTTCGGGGCTACCAAAATTTTTCCAATTAGCTAAGGCCCATTTTGGGTTCGGCTGGGCTGTGAGTGGTGTTCAGGCCCAGACCAGCCGAACCAGTTAGAGGGGCACATTTCCCGCTTTTGGGATTGCCGTTGTTATATGCCAGACGAAGGCATGCTCGCAATGCTAGATGGCCCCAGTAGTTCGGGTGGAAACCTTCCTGCAAGGCATATGAAGAAAGCTCGCCAATGAAATTTGGCAGAATGCGTAGCTGGGTTATCCACTCTGAGATATTGATCGAGCCGGCGGCTGACCATGAGGAAGTTAGAACGTCGGGGTTTGGGCCACCTGATGTTGCTCCTTCGCATAGAAGATGACCTTGGAAAGCGTTGCCGACATCGAGAAGTTCAATCCGAGGTTTGTAACCTACGCCGCCGGGTCCGGTCACGTTTATGTTCCTTGAATCTTGGACGGCCTGCCATGTCGTGGCATTGAATTTGCCCATCACGAAGGAGGTCATCCAGTTGACGTCTCGGTCCCAGAAACCGCAGCCACCCAAACTTTGACGTGGTTTGTCCAGCCATGTTGATGGTTGTAACCACGAAAATGTAGCCCCCTGTCCATAGCGCATGCTTGCACTGTTGGCGACTGGTAGCGGCGCCAACTGAACCATGATGGTGTAGTCGTTTCGTCCATAACCTTGGCTGGCTAATGCTCGGGCGACGTTCGTGATGGCGATCGTGACTTTGCTTTCGATAGCCGCGACGTGTGCTGGGCTGAATCGGTCCGTCAATGTGGGGTCATCGCTGCAATAAGTTCGGTGATCTACCGGAGCGTCATCAACCTGAGTCCAGCCCCAGTCGTGCCAATTGTTGTAATACCACTGCGAATGAGAGGACTGTGTTGTCCGGTTTTCTGAAGTCAGGTAGTCGCTCGCGCAGGTGGCCAAAATGTCACCGAACCCGTAGTCGTTTCCACCAATGCCAAGCACAACCATTTTCACCTTACGGGAGGGGACTGAGGCGAAGTCAGAGAGCAAAAGCGCTTGTCCCTTGTTTCCACCCCAACTTTCGAAATCGATTCCCGGCTTGGCCAGGACGGGCCCCGTCCAGGTTGTCGAGAAAGAGGAAGTTTGCGCTCCGGAACAGGCCAGGTCTAGCCCTTTTGGGCCGCCGATGAAAGCTTCATCCACTCGCGAGCGATGGCACCCAGGGATAATTTCGTTGGTTCCGGCCACGGGTGCACCGTTGGGTCCTGGGAAGTTGATGTTATTGGTTAAGTTATCGCGGTAAGCATTCGCACCCAAGGCGTCAGTCAAGATCGGAAGTGGTGGGACACCTGGCAAGTTGGTGTTGCCTGCCCAGCGTCCACCTTCACCAGCCATATACGAATCTCCAAGTACCACGATCCAAGGGATGACTCGGCAACCAAGATGCCAGTTCTGACAAGCCGAGGACACTGGCAGTTTTGAGTGAAGGCTCGGGCTCCGACCTCCATAGAGCGGCATCTGGATCGGCTCAGGAGATGCCTGGATGAGAGGGTTTCCACTAAATGTTGCGGTCGCATTGATTTCAAGTTCAGGTTGGATTTTTGCACTAGCGGGGAACGAGATTGAAACGTCGTAACGGCAATTGCCACCGACCGAGGTCGCAGTTGTAATTTTATTTTGGCCTTGGGCGAGAATTAATTTCACTGTTCCGGTACAGGCTTCCTTCTCTGGCAAACCTACAGGAGGTTGAAGTTCACCGGAGAATCGAAAACCGACTCTAGAATTCTTTAAGGGCACTGAGTCCACCGTGAGATGTGCCTGAACTTTGCTAGTGGGTGGCAGAACTATCTGTGTCAATTTCGCTTGGCTTGTTCTGAACTCGCCGCTAGTTGGTAAGTATGTTGCGGTTACGAGATGTTTTCCCAAAGTCATGGACGTCGTCCAGTCAGCGCCTCCTTTGGAATCAATCGGGACCGTGCCGCCGGCTGCGATTCCGTTTGCTCCAAACATCACGAAACCACTGGGTTTTCCTAAACCCGCTACAGATGAAACCTGAACGTGGAAAGTCGCGTCCTTTCCATACGGTGAGGGGCTCTCGTTGGAGGTCAGCATCGTTACGGTGTTTGAAGCGAAGGCTGACATTTTGATTGCTGAACCGAAGCCCGCCGCAAAAATATCATCGCCGTCGTAGGCAACGCTTACGGCTATTGGATAGACCGGTTCGGTCAGGTTGAGCAAAACTGGCAGAGAGAATTCTGGAAGAGTGAAGCGTCCAGCAGAATCCAGTGCGACGGTTGGTCCGTCTTTGCTTGCCAGGCCATTGATGAGCACGTGAACGATGCCAGTTGGTATCGGGCCGCTCTTGCCGCTAGAAGTCACCTTTCCCGAAAGTACGATCAATTGGCCTGATACAAGCACGCCATTTGTATCTGGCGCTACGGACATCGAGACAACAGCGGCAATTTTCACTGTCCCAGGTTTCGCAGTGTCAGCAACGCCCGCTGGGACAATAGCGAGGACCCCGAGAATCAACGTGCTACTTACTAGAACGCCGATCGGTCCGCTCCTAAGTCGTGGATAAGTTGATCGGGCGAAAATCTTCGAAGTCGGCATTCTGAACATGGCATCCCCCCGTGGCTTAAGCGTCAACTTTGCGCTGCCAGGGGAATAACATCGCGCCCGGGTCCCTATTACGCCGATCCAACACGTACGGGCATTTTCGTATTAGGGCGAACCTAGACCTGAGGCAGTAGATGCGCAATGCCCCATAGCCCCACGGCGTCGCAGTTGTTTCTCCTAGAATTGCCCGCATGGATATCAACAATTACGCCCGCGAGTATGAAGCATCAACCCAATATTTCTTGGAGAAGTTTGCTTTGGTGACACCGGCCGATTTGGACAAGCACATCCCAGATGGCTGGTCACCTAGGCAGATTGCCCACCACATGGCAGATAGTGAGGCGCAGTCCTACGCAAGGCTTCGTCGCCTCATCGCCGAACCAACCGGTTCAGTTATTCAAGGGTATGACGAAGCGATGTGGGCGGAAAACCCAACTCTTGGTTACGCAAAACTTCCAGTCGAGAACTCCATTGCTGTCTACAAGGCGGTGCGCGCAGCTAGTCTGGATATTCTAAAAAGGATGAACATGGAAGACCTTGAGCGCTCCGGAGTTCACACCGACAGTGGTCACTACACCATCATGAATTGGCTGCGGGCCTACACAAAGCATCCCCGTGCGCATGCAGATCAGATGATGGAAGCTATAGGCAAATAGAAGGTAATTGTGTAATTTCTACCCATGTCCATTGCTAAATACTCAGTAACCGCCATCGACTGTCCAGATCCAGTAGCGCTCGCAAATTTCTACTCGAAACTTTCAGGATTGGAAGTGGAACCCCTCGGCGATCTAGCTCCTGAAAAAGTTTCCTGGGTCTGCTTAATGCGTGATGGCGAAGGGGTGATCTGTTTTCAAAAGATTAACAACTTCGTGGCGCCCACATGGCCCGAAGGGCCTGTGCCGCAGCAGCTGCATCTTGATTTTGACGTGAAGGATTTGGACCAGGCAGAAAATGAAGTCTTGGCACTCGGGGCTACGAAAGCAGCATTTCAATCTGCTTCCAATTTTCGAGTGTATCTGGACCCAGTTGGACACCCGTTCTGTTTGGTACTCAATCAAAATGTCGAACTATTTGGGTATTCCTGATATCTAATACTTAACTTTTTCCCAACCGGGTCTCGCTTTTCTGTTACCCGCATTTACCCGTTCATCACGCGTGCGATAGATTATGGGTGCGCGAAATATGTATCCGATTGGTGCGCTCATTGCGTGGACTAGACGAGTAAACGGCCAGATGATGAATAGCAACATTCCGACGACTGCATGGATTCGAAATGCCAGTGGTGATGCCATCATGAGAGTTCCATCCGGTCGGAGGAGCAGGATGGATCTAAACCAAGGTGAGACGGTTTCCCGATAATTATGTTCGGTACCGATGACCCCGGCACTTGAAAGAGTCGCACTGCAACCCGCCAAAAGTGTTGCAACAAGAAAGATGTACATTGTCTTGTCATTCTTAGTTGTTGCGACAAAAATTGTGGCTGTGGTTCGCCGTCTATAAATTAGAAGTGCAATACCAAGCAGAGTCGCTACACCAGCAAGGCCTCCCATGGAGATGGCACCGATATGGTATGACTCTTGGCTTATGCCGATCGCATCAGTCCATTTTTTCGGAATAAGTAGCCCAACAATATGTCCACCTATAACTGCGAAGAGGCCCAGGTGGAAGAGAGGACTTGCGACACGGAGCAATTTGCCCTCGTAGATCTGTGAGGAGCGAGTTGTCCAATTAAATTTGTCGTATCGGTACCGCCAAACGAGTCCAAAGGTGAGAGAGCCGATTGCAATGTAAGGCAGGACCGACCAGAGAAGGATGTCGAGGGATGTCATATGTGGACCCTTTCAAGTGCAGGCAAGGCCGAGAATGGCTCTAGTGCAACGGAGATGGCCCCACTCAATCCGACAAATTCTTGTGGTGGCCCGCTTAAAGCCAGAGCAAGGGCACGAGCTTCAATTTCTGGTGTCATGGCGGGAAGAGTTGCCACGACGGAATCTAGAACATGTGCGTAAATAGAATGTGCTCCGTGGAGGGCATTGCGGATCAATTCAATCGGAGCTCGATGTTCGCCAAGAAGCAAATTGCCTTCGACCGGATCCACCAGAGCTGCAAATTCGAGAACGACGGCGAGATGATCCGGAAGTTCTTCCTCTGACATCTTGACCCCTGCATCCTTATAAATCTCTTTGAAATAGATAAGGGCCATGCCACGATTCCTCGTGTCACCATGAGTCCAAGAGGTAAGAAAAAGTGAGCATCGACGGCGCATATCAAAAATTTCGACGTAGTGCCTCTGCAATTCGGCCAGAGTCATAGTCCAGGTCTCTTCGAGAAATTTTAAGAGAGGCTCTCCAAATGAATTGTCCAATTTCTTGGCAACTACTTCCATCTGCCTTCGCTGGGACATGAAATCCTCATCAGGATAGAGAAGGAGGGATGAAGATATTAATCGGGCCGTTGCGATACTCATTTTGTCTGCCGTTCTTTGGCCATTAGGAAGCTTTCAATCGTCACCGGTACTGGATTGCCAGAGGACTGACCAAATGGTCCGCCTCCGAAATTCTCAACGCCTTCAATTCCGTCGAGCGAGCATCCCAGGTGGTCCAACTCCTTGGCCTGCTCTGTATGAGCCGCCGGAATGACATAGCGATCTTCGTACTTGGCAATGGCAAGCAATCGGTACATCTCATAGATCGATTCCTCGGTCATGCCAACAGCGTTAGGAATATCCGCTCTTGGTTCGCGACCTAAGTTGATATCGCGCATGTATGAGCGCATCGCGGAGAGCTTTCGAAGCGTGCCAGTTACGATCGAGACATCCCCTGCGGAGAACATCTCAGCCAAGTACTCCAACGGAATACGCAAGGCCTCTATCGCCCCGAATAGGTTCCCAGCTTCTTCGCCATCGTGTCCGGTCTCAGTGAGAACATCTACGATCGGCGACAGCGGAGGCACGTACCAAACCATAGGCATGGTCCGATATTCAGGGTGGAGCGGAAGGGCGATGCGATATATCTTCGCCAATTTATAGACGGGAGATTTCTGCGCCGCAATTATCCAGTCCTCGGGCATTCCCTCCGCGCGAGCTGCTGCAAGAACTTCCGGATCATTGGGATCAAGGAGGAGGTCCATTTGGGCTTCGTAGAGATCCTGGTCATTTTCAACTGATGCGGCATCAAGAACTTTGTCAGCGTCGTAGAGGAAGAGACCTAGATAGCGAAGACGGCCTACGCAAGTTTCTGCACAGACTGTCGGTAGTCCGATTTCCAGGCGCGGGTAGCACAGCGTGCATTTCTCAGCCTTGCCGGTCTTGTGGTTGAAGTAGATCTTTTTGTAAGGGCATGCCGAGACGCACATGCGCCAGCCTTTGCATTGCTGCTGATCAATAAGAACGATTCCATCCTCTGCTCGTTTGTAGATTGCACCCGATGGACAGGCTGCAACGCATGCGGGGTTGAGGCAGTGCTCGCAGATGCGAGGCAGGTAGAACATAAAGGTCTGTTCGAATTCAAGCTTCACCTTAGTTGTGACGTCTTCGGCAAGTTTTTGAAGAATTGGATCTTTTTCGATGTTGACTGGTCCGCCGCCAAGATCGTCATCCCAGTTGGCCGACCATTCGATCTTCATAGGTTTGCCGGTAAGCAAGGATTTGGGTCGTGCAACTGGTGTCTGCTGGCCCAGGGGAGCAGTGATCAGGTTGTCGTACTCATAGGTCCACGGTTCGTAGTAGTCCTTGATATTGAGCATTTGCGGGTTGGAGAAAATCGAGAGCAATCGACGTGCTTTGCTTCCGCCTTTGAGCTTTAGTCGCCCGCCCTTCGTGCGAATCCAACCACCCTTGGCCTTTTCTTGGTCTTCATAGCGGCGCGGGTATCCCTGGCCAGGGCGTGTTTCCACATTGTTAAACCACGCGTATTCCATACCAGTTCGATTGGTCCATGCCTGTTTACACGTAACTGAGCATGTGTGACAACCGATGCACTTATCAAGGTTCATCACCATGCCCATCTGGGCCATAACCTTCATTAGTACTCCACATCCTGTGATCGGCGACGAATCACTGTGACTTCGTCGCGCTGGTTGCCAGTTGGTCCGAGGTAGTTGAAGGCGAACGTGAGTTGGGCATATCCGCCGATCAGGTGGGTTGGTTTTAGCATTAGACGGGTGAGTGAATTGTGAATCCCGCCACGCTTACCAGAGGTTTCTGCCAGTGGTACATCTACGACGCGATCTTTGGCGTGATACATGAATACCGTTCCCACTGGCATTCGATGAGAGACGCAGGCCCGTGCTACGACGACGCCATTTCGGTTGTAAGCCTCGATCCATTCATTGTCTTTTACGCCAATTGTTTCTGCGTCCTCTACGCTCATCCAAATCTCTTGTCCTCCTCGCGAAAGGGAGAGCATAAAGAGGTTGTCTTGGTACTCAGAGTGAATAGACCATTTTGAGTGTGGGGTGAGATATCGAACTGTCACTTCTTTCTCGACGCCATCGGCTTGATTACCAAAGATACGATGCATATTCAAAGGCGGTCGAAACACTGGAAGCTGCTCACCTAATTCGCTCATCCAATCGTGGTCTAAGAAAAAATGCTGGCGACCAGTAAGTGTGTGCCAGGGTTTTAAGCGCTCCACGTTGATTGCAAAAGCCGTGTAGCGACGACCTCCATGCTCGGAGCCTGCCCACTCTGGACTCGTGATAACTGCCACGGGTCGGGCCTGCGTGTCCGCAAAAGTGATTCTTTTGCCTTCGTTGTCAAGTGCCAGATCAGTCAACTTCTGCCCAGTACGTTTCTCGAGTGCGCGAAATCCCGCAACAGCCACGCGCCCATTTGTGGTGCCGGAAAGCGCAAGGATTGTTTCGCATGCATCGATGTCGCGTGCAAGGGATGGACGACCGGCTGCGATCCCGTGAGAGATCACGCCATTTGTCCGTTTCAGTAATTCAACCTCGGGTTGGACATTAACCGGAACACCCTTTGTGTTGGTGCCCAATTGATCAATGAGCGGCCCAAGAGCCGCCATCTTCTCCCCAATCTCCGTGTAATCCCGCTTCACAACTATTAGTTTGGGCATGGTGACCCCAGGAATCGGATCGATTTCGCCTTTGTGCCAATCTAGAACTACTCCGCCAGGATTTGCCATGGCATCGGGTGTGTCATGAGTAAGTGGCACAACAAGAATATCTTCACGTTCTCCTAAATGTCCCTTGGAGTGTTCTGCAACTTGTCTTGCCAGCATTTGGAAAATCTCATAGTCGGTCTTCGTCTCCCATGGTGGATCAATTGCCGGAGTAAAGGCATGAACGAATGGATGCATATCTGTGCTCGATAAGTCGTGCTTCTCATACCAAGTCGCAGCAGGAAGCAAAATGTCACCAAAGAGCCCGGTGCTAGTCATTCGGAAATCCACGGAGACGAGGAGATCCAATTTGCCCTCTGGGGCGTCTTCTTCCCACTTCACGTCCCTCGGCCGCTCACCTGGCGCATTCTCTTCGGCTCGTACAGAGTTATCGGTACCTAGTAGATGCTTAAGGAAATATTCATTACCTTTACTTGAAGAGCCAAGAATGTTTGCACGCCATACAGTAAGTATTCGAGGCCAGTTCTCCGGTGCATCCGGCTCTTCGATTGCAAACTTGAGATTTCCATTTTTTAATTCATTGACAACATGGGTCGCAGGTTCTACCCCGAGTGCGCGTGCTTCATCCACCAGGTCGAGCGAGTTCCGGTTAAGTGTGGGGTAAGAAGGCATCCACCCCATACGGGCTGACTGCGCGAGTACATCAATGGCTGCCATATCTTTGAAGCGGCCTTCACCTAATGGTGTTGCTAGGAGATCTGAACCTAGCGCGTCGTAGCGCCACTGATCTGTGGAGACATACCAGAAGGCAGTTCCAATCATCTGTCGCGCCGGCCTTGACCAGTCTGCACCGAAAGCGAGCTGGGCCCATCCTGTTATAGGTCGGATTTTTTCCTGTCCAACGTAGTGCGCCCACCCACCACCATTAACGCCTTGACATCCAGTCAAAGTTATTAGCGCTAAGAAAGTTCGATACATCGTGTCCGAATGGAACCAATGGTTGGTTCCGGCACCTAGAAGAATCATTGATCGACCTTCGGAATCAATGGCATTCTGCGCGAACTCACGAGCAATTCGAATTGCCTGCACGGCAGGAACACTCGTGATTTCCTCTTGCCACGCGGGGGTATAGGGAGAAAGGTCCTCATAGTTCGCCGGCCAATCTCCGTCTAAACCTTCGCGCGATACGCCATATTGTGCGAGCATCAAGTCAAAAACGGTTGTCACTTTCTTATTGCCAATGCTTATTACCGGAACTCCACGACGCAGGACCCCACCACTTTCAGAGTCCTCCTGGCCGACATCAAATCGAGGCATTAGCACCGTCGCATTTGTGGCGCTAGCGTTGTCGATGACGCTCAGAGTGGGATCTACACCCTCGAGATCTAAGTTCCACTTACCCATTGAAGAATCATTAAAACGGTGTCCCAGGGATCCGTTGGGAACAAATGTTTCTCCAGTGGCGGAATCCAGCATTACAGTCTTAAATTTCGAACCTTCAGAGGTATCTCCCAGGTCTGCGGCCACAACGAACTTATCTGGAACCCACGCACCATCTTTTTCACGCAGGGATACTAGGTAGGCCAGATCGGTGTACTTTTTCACGTAGTCAACAAACCTGGGTACCTGTTTATCAACATAAAATTCCTTGAGAATGACATGTCCCATAGCCATTCCAAGTGCACCGTCAGTGCCTGGGTGCGGAGCGACCCACTCATCGGCAAATTTTGTGTTATCGGCATAATCTGGGCTGATCGCAACGACTTTCTGTCCACGATAGCGTGCCTCTGTCATGAAGTGAGCATCAGGAGTGCGCGTTACCGGAACATTTGATCCCCACATAATCAAGTATGAAGAATTAAACCAGTCGGCCGATTCTGGAACGTCGGTTTGGTCACCGAATACTTGAGGGGAGGCAACAGGAAGGTCCGCGTACCAATCGTAGAAAGAGAGCATCGCCCCGCCCATAAGCGAAATAAATCGCGCACCTGCTGCGTGCGAAGCCATGGACATTGCCGGAATTGGTGAGAAACCAAAGACTCGATCTGGCCCGTACTTTTTAATTGTGTGAACGTGGGCCGCTGCGATGATCTCGGAGATCTCCGTCCAATTGGCTCGGACTAAACCGCCCTTGCCCCGAGCTCGGTGGTAGCGTCGCCTTTTTTCTGGATCATCTACAACATCAGCCCACGCCAATACCGGATCGCCGAGACGTTCCTTAGATTCACGGTACATATCAAGCAAGACTCCTCGAATGTAAGGGAAGCGAATTCGTGTAGGCGAATAGGTGTACCAGGAAAAAGATGCACCACGAGGACATCCGCGAGGTTCGTATTCAGGGGAATCAGGGCCAACTGATGGATAGTCAGTCTGTTGCGTTTCCCAAGTGATAATTCCGTCTTTTACATAAACCTTCCAAGAGCAAGATCCAGTGCAATTTACTCCGTGAGTTGATCTGACAACTTTGTCATGACTCCAGCGATCTCGATAGAAGACATCGCTGCTGCGCCCGCCACTTTTGGTAACGCTGCGCAGGTCGGAGGAGACGTCCTGGCGAGAGAAGAACCTTCCCAGCTTGACAAGGGCGTCTTCGGCATCAATACCTGGCTCTTTCACTTTGCTCATGTGATAAGTGTGACCTCTGCCTATCCGTCTGAACATAGGTACAAAGACCCTGATTCTTCTTCGGTGATGGCTCCGTCCAGACAGACTCGCATTCGGAGCCATAATTAGGCAGACTTTGGAGTATGACGTCTCGATTAACGGCGCTATCTGAGGCTGTGATTGATATCGCAAAAAGTGTGGATCTAAAGGCCTCACTTAAGCGCCTGGTTGAGAACGCTGTTGCCTTATCTGGCGCCACATACGGGGCTTTAGGTGCGATTGCCAAAGATGGCACCCTTGAAGAGTTCGTCTATGTCGGACTAAGTGAAGAGAGCGCAGACGAGATAGCGACATTTCCAGAGGGCAGAGGGCTTCTGGGCCATTTGCTGACACATCCAGTTGCGCTACGCGTCAATCCAATTCGTTCCCATCCGGCTTCAGTCGGATTTCCTGCTGGACATCCTGCGATGAACTCATTCCTCGGCGTTCCAATTCGAATTCGGGATGAGATTTATGGAAGTCTCTATCTTACGGAGAAGATTGACGGCGGAAATTTCACCGAAGAAGATGAACAGTTGGTGAGCGCGCTTGCCTCAGCGGCAGGTGCGGCGATCGACAATGCACGTGGTCAAGAAGCTCAGCATCGTGTGATTGTGCTGGCCGAACGCGAACGCATAGCGCAAGATTTGCATGATCTTGTCATACAACGTCTATTCGCTACTGGTTTATCGTTGCAGGCGATCGTAAGAGATCCAGAGTTACCCGAGCGCGATTTGATTCGCGTGCGAGCAGCAATCGATAATTTGGATTCGACAATTCAGCAGATTCGCAGCTCAGTATTTGCCCTTCAAACTCAGGAAAGCTCTCACAGTCTCCGTTCCAGAATCCAAACTGAAATTCAATCACTTCGAAACAGTTCACCGATGGCTATTTCATGCGAATTCAATGGACCAATTGACACGGTTGTATCGAAGGAACTTGCCGAGCAGGTATTTGCCGTCGTGCGCGAGCTGCTTTCCAACGCAATCAAGCACTCACAAGCCAAGAAAGTTGAGGTACAGATTGTTGCGCTGATCTCTGGGTGCGAGGTTCGAGTTATTGACGATGGAGTGGGTTTCGAAGACGAAGTGAAGAGAAGCGGCCTTACCAACCTTGCTGGTCGTGCAGAAAAGTTTCACGGTAACTTCGAGATTCAAAAATTATCTAGTGGTGGAACGAGTGCATTATGGAAAGTCAAACTTTAAGTCCTACTCAGTCCGAGTCGCACGGCAAGTGCTGCGGCTTGCGTCCGTCGTTCCAGCCCTAATTTCGCGAGCAGCGAAGAAACATAATTTTTAACGGTCTTTTCGGCGAGAAACATGGAGTTCGATATCTGGCGGTTGGTCAGACCTTGGCCAATGTGCTCAAGCACTTTACGCTCTTGATCCGTGAGATTGTGTATGCCGCCCGCGGGATTGCTTACATCGCGAAGCCGACTTAGGACGGTTGCGGCAATTGAGTTCTGTAGGAGACTTTCGCCGCGCGCCACAGTACGAATGGCATCGAGCAGGTCAAGATTCTTAATGTCCTTTATGACGAAACCGCTAGCTCCTCCGAGAACGGCCCCCAAGAGCGCTTCGTCATCAGAGAACGATGTGAGCATGAGAACATAGGTATTTGGGTAGAGCGAGCGAATCTCACGACAAAGTTCGATGCCATTTCCATCGGGGAGTCTCACATCTAGCACTGCCACCTGGGGGGCTGTCTGCGAAATCGCGGCAAGTCCCGCAAGTGCATCGTGAACGCTTCCCGCCTGACCGACGACGCGGATGTCATTCTCGGCATCAATCAGATCAATGAGTCCTCTTCGCACGAGTTCGTGATCATCAACGACAAAGACAGATATTGCCATGCTAAAAACCCCAATTCAGTTGCTAAACGTTAGCAATATGTTCTGAAAGGCGTGCGGCGGTGGCCGCAACCACTGCCGCGTGCAGGCGACCTGGTTGCCTTCCCAATCTTTCGATAGGGCCGCTAATGCTGACTGCTGCAATAACTTTTCCGTTGGGTCCGCGCACTGGGGCCGAAACAGAGGCAACTCCGGCTTCGCGCTCGCCCATGCTCTGAGCCCACCCACGCCGACGAACAGCAGCAAGTTGTGCGGCGGTAAAGCGCGCTGACGTCAATCCGCGATGAATTCTTTCCGAATCCTCCCAAGCAAGGAGTACTTGTGCCGCCGATCCTGCTTGCATCGTGAGTGCAGAACCGATCGGAACAGAATCACGCAGACCTGAGACGCGCTCGGCCACGGCAACGCAAAGGCGAAGATCGCCCTGTCGTCGGTAAAGTTGTGCGCTCTCTCCCGTTGCATCGCGCAAGGCCGCAAGTGCTGGGGCAGCAGCGGCAAGGAGCCGATCTTCACCTGCAGCGGCGGCTAATTCGCCAGAGCGCGGACCAAGTACAAAGCGTCCGCTGAGATCGCGCGTCACTAAACGGTGAAATTCCAGCGCCACTGCCAATCTGTGCGCCGTCGGTCGAGCAATACCGGTTGCGGCGACAAGTTGGGCCAATGAATGAGGCCCAGATTCCAACGTGGTAAGAATCGCTACGGCTTTATCTAGTACGCCAACTCCGCTATTCTTTCTGTCCACGATGTAATACTAGCATCTCAATGCATGAGATGTGCAAGTGTTTAAGTTGAGGAGTGAAAATGGCGAAGACATTGGCAGAGAAGATCTGGCAAGAGCATGTGGTGCGAAGTGCGCAGGGCGAACCTGATCTGATTTATATTGATCTGCACCTCATTCACGAAGTAACTAGCGCCCAGGCCTTTGATGGCCTACGGGTTGCTGGTCGCAAAGTTCGCGCTCCCCAACTAACAATTGCCACGGAAGACCACAACACTCCGACTCAGAACATCGATAAGCCCATTGCAGATCCCGTTTCAAAACTTCAAATTGATACCTTGAGACAGAATTGCGCAGAGTTTGGAATTCGCATTCACTCACTCGGAGATATAGATCAGGGGATTGTTCATGTTGTGGGCCCGCAACTCGGATTGACCCAACCAGGCATGACGATAGTTTGCGGTGATTCTCATACTTCAACGCATGGAGCTTTTGGGGCTCTTGCCTTTGGAATTGGTACAAGTCAGGTTGAGCATGTTTTAGCGACGCAGGCCCTGCCGCTGGATCGTCCCAAGACTATGGCTATCAATGTCGAAGGCACTTTGCCGCAAGGGGTGACCTCAAAGGACATTATCTTGGCAATTATTGCCCAGATCGGTACGGGTGGCGGACAAGGCTACGTAATTGAATATCGGGGAAGTGCCATCCGCGATCTTTCCATGGAAGCACGGATGACGGTCTGCAATATGTCTATCGAAGCTGGCGCACGAGCCGGGCTCATTGCCCCAGACCAGACCACCTTTGATTACATCCGCGGCCGTTCGCACGCCCCCGAAGATTGGGACGCCGCAGTGGCTTACTGGAGCACTTTGCAATCTGATGCCGACGCGAAATTCGATGTAGAAATCACGATCGATGCGGATATTTTGGCGCCCTTTGTTACCTGGGGGACCAATCCTGCGCAGGGTCTTCCGTTAAGTGAGAAGGTGCCAGATCCAAAGAACATTGAAGATCTGGAAGAGCGCGAGTCTGCCGAGCGCGCCCTTGAATATATGAGCTTAAAACCCGGCACGCCTTTGAAAAAAATAGCGGTTGATACTGTCTTTTTGGGCTCGTGCACAAATGGTCGAATCGAAGATCTGCGAAGTGCCGCTGCAATTTTGGCGGGCAAGACCATTGCGCCAAATCTGCGCATGCTCGTAGTGCCTGGTTCGGCCCGAGTTCGTTTGCAAGCAGAAGCAGAGGGACTCGACCAGATTTTTATGGCGGACGGGGCCGAGTGGCGAAACGCCGGATGCTCGATGTGCCTTGGCATGAACCCAGATCAATTGGCACCGGGCGAGCGAGCTGCATCTACCAGCAACAGAAATTTTGAAGGCCGCCAAGGTAAAGGCGGTCGCACCCATTTGGTAAGCCCATTAGTGGCTGCTGCTACCGCGATCCGCGGCACGTTGTCATCACCGGCAGATCTGTAGAGAGGCGAAATTATCATGGAGAAATTCATCGCTCACACCGGAACGGCGCTCCCACTGCGCCGTAGCAATGTTGATACCGACCAGATCATTCCGGCCGTTTACCTCAAGAAAGTCACACGTAATGGATATGAGGATGGGCTATTCAGTGCTTGGCGCAAAGATCCAGAATTTGTACTTAATAAACCGGAGTACAAGAGCGCAACTATTCTGATTGCTGGCATGGATTTTGGGACGGGCTCCTCCCGCGAACATGCCGTGTGGGCCTTGCAAAATTACGGGTTCGCCGTAATTATTTCCTCGCGCTTTGCCGATATCTTCCGCGGAAACAGCCTCAAGGCTGGTCTACTTACAGTGATTTTGCCACAGGAAGTAATTGAGGGTCTCTGGGCTGCAGTGGAAACCACGCCCACTTTGGAAATCACCGTGAGTCTGGCAGATCGCACGGTCTCCTATGACGGAAATACCGTCGGGTTTGATCTAGATGATTACACCCGCTGGCGTTTAATGGAGGGCCTGGACGATATTGGTCTGACACTGAAGCAGAGCGATGCCATTGCTGACTTCGAAAGTAGACGTTCATCGTTGAAACCGGCCACTCTGCCAGTGAGATAGGCTCATTTTCTGCCCTTCCGGGCATGAATTTGCCTCACCAATGCGCCATCGCGTAGAACTCTCTACCCTTTATCGAGGGATGTGCAATCGTAAAAGCAGTGATTTTCACCATCTTTAGCGACTAAGCCCTGGAAATAAAAAAGTGCGACACGCGTGCGCGATGGTGGACTCAATTTGCAAAGGTGCGTAAATTTCTAACTGTGTTGAGCAATTGCTCGACATTTACGCGTAAAAATAAGGGGAATTTGATGAATAAGGCCCAATTCATTGCCTCGTTGACCCCACACTTCAACGACAGCAAGAAGGAAGCAGCGCACGCTGTAGATATTGTCTTTGACACAATTACTCGTAGCCTTGCAAAGGGTGAAGATGTAATGATCAACGATTTCGGTAAGTTCAAGAAAGTTGATCGCAAGGCCCGTAAAGGTCGCAACCCATTCACGGGTGAGACAATTCAGATTAAGGCCAGCAAGAAGCCTCGCTTCCTACCTGCCAAGGGCTTGAAGGAAGTTATCTCAGGCGCACGCAAACTTGAGCCAGCTCCAAAGCCAGCTCCTAAAGTTGTTGCAAAGCCAGTTGTAAAGGCCGCACCGAAAAAGGCAGCAAAGAAAGTCGTGAAGAAGGCCGCTCCGAAAAAGGCAGCAAAGAAAGTCGTGAAGAAGGCAGCAAAGAAAGTTGCTCCTAAGAAAGCTGCGAAGAAGGCCGCTCCGAAAAAGGCAGCAAAGAAAGTCGTAGCA
>JBBRSY010000013.1:0-30369 GCA_038244965.1 Candidatus Nanopelagicales bacterium
AGTTTCGGTCCACATATCTATCGCATTGTCTTACCTGGTCGAGCGCTCGAATTAGTGGGCGTTCTTGGAATTTTGATTTGCGCAGCGAGTCTTCGAAGCTCTCTAACAGTTGTGCCCATCCCCAAGGTCGAAGGAAAACTGAGCACGACCGGCTTGTATAGATATGTGCGCCACCCGATGTACACCAGTGTTCTGCTTCTAGCGATGGGTCTCGCACTGGAAAGTGGAAACGTCTTTAAATACATACTCGTGATTCTGCTATGCATTCTTTTCTATGCGAAGTCCGTTTTCGAGGAGATACACTTGAGATTGAAGTATTCTGACTACGAAGAGTACGCAACCCGGATTCCGCGCTTCATTCCCTTCACCAAATGAGCCTTACAGAGCCACTTCCATTTCCCACGTGCAACTTTTTTCATCCGCTGAATATTCGCCTACTCCCTTGATGGCGAGAAGTTCACCAGTTCCGGATCCCGTAATGATGGAGAGTTCTGAGTTGGCGACTCCACCGGCGTAATTGCCAGAATCATTAGCAACGAAGCTCCCCGATTTTCCTTTGAGTTTGCCTTCAATTCTCAATTGACCAACATATTGAGCCCGGGCCTTATGCATATCATCTGGATCAAAGGAAGAGTAGTACATGAGATACTCGACTTTCGCTACGCCCTCAATATCGCCCTCGAAGTTGAATTCAGCGGTGACCCTGGTTAACTTCGCGCGATCTTCAATTACTTCAATAGTCTTCTCATTCCATTTGGCCGGGACATATGTTCCATACAGTCTCATCCGTGTTCTCCTTTAGAATCGCCCACCACTAGTTGAATCTTGGCTCAACCTCTGCGATAGGTAAATAGGAATAATTGAAACGACGACAAGCGTCGCCGCCACTACATTGACGATCGGCGCCTGATTGGGGCGGAATAGGTTGTTATAAATCCAGATCGGCAAGGTTTGGATCCCAGGCCCCGCAGTAAAAGTCGTTACTACAATTTCGTCAAAGGAGAGGCCGAAGGCGAGCAGACCGCCAGCAAATAGCGCAGACGCCAAGTTCGGCAAGGTAATCAATCGGAAGGTGGTGATTCCGTTCGCTCCCAGATCCATTGAGGCTTCTTGTAAAGAGGTGCCCATTCTTCGAAGTCGGGCCAGTGCGTTGTTGTACACAACAACGATGCAGAAAGTTGCGTGGCCGATGACAATTGTTAGCAGTCCAGTGGAAAGTCCGATTTCCTGGTTGAAGGCATTGCTCAGCGCGATACCCGTTACGACTCCGGGAAGTGAGATTGGAAGGACGACGAGCAGCGAGATGATGTCTTTACCGAAAAAGTTGTAGCGACTTACTGCAAATGCAAGTGAAGTGCCGAGCAGCAGGGCGATAAAGGTAGCCGAGAAACCAGCGGCAATGCTCCATGACAAGGCCTTGCGCACACCAGTGTTGGAAATCGCCTTACTCCACCATTGAGTGGTAAAACTCGTCGGTGGCCAGCTAAACGTGCGACTGCTGTTGAATGAGTTGATCACTACGACGGAGAGTGGAACATAAATGAAGGCCAGGCCGATTCCCATGAGGGACATCAGTGCATATTTTGCGCGGTTGGAAATTGTCATTTACAAACTTGCCAATGCGCCAGTGCGACGTACTAACCATAAATAGATTGCCATTATGGTGACCGGAATCGTGGCGATGGTGGCCGCAAATGGCAAATTGATACTAAAATTTTGGTAAACAACGTTGCCGAGCATTTGGAGTTTTCCCCCGATGATCTGCGCCGTAATGTAATCGCCCAGCGTCAGTGAGAAAGTGAACATAGACCCGGCAACAAGGCTGGGAAATATCAGCGGCAAAACTACTCTTCGGAATGTGTACAAATTTCGCGCCCCTAGATCTCCCGAAGCGTCAAGTAGCGAATTTGGAAGACGTTCAAGTCCTGCGTAAATCGGTAAGATCATGTAAGGAAGCCAGAGATAGGAAAGTCCGATAATTATTGCCGGCCCACCGAAACCTGGTGAGTGGATACCTATGGGTCCCAGTATCCAGTCGATTACACCACTGTTCGGCTCTAACATCGTTCGCCAGGCATAGATCTTTACCAGGTATGAGGCCCACAACGGCGTAAGTACGAGAGCAACCAGAATTTTTTGACTACGTGGCTTTGCGATTTTGGCCATATAAAAAGCCATCGGGATTGCTAAGACTGCGCAAATAATAGTCACGGAAATCGCGATACCAACCGTGCGAAGTACGACATTTCGGTAGGCGGGATCGGTAAGCATGTCGTGGAAGTTGCCGAGATTGAATTTCGCAACGACATTGCCGGTGAAACTGTCGATTGTGAAGAAGGCGGTGACGAGCAAGGCGCCAAGTGCGCCCAAGTATGCAACGACCAACCAGAGAGTTGGAGCGGCGAGAAGGGCGGCGAGGCGAAGTTTGGGTCGCTTGTGCATCCACGTAGCAACAGAACTCTTCACCTCGCCCCCTATCAGCCGCTTTTCAATTAAGCATTACGCAGACTGGACCAAGCTTTCACCCATTCTGAGTATGGAACGCACTTCACATCGGTCCGCCCGTCCAGGCAGGCTTGCGTTGCGGTGTTCCAGTAGTAGACGTCCTTCCAATATGCCTGATCGGCAGCATGGAATGTGGTGCAGAAGTTCTTATCGGAAGTCAATCCGCACGCCTTCGCATTAGATGGGGCCTCCCCAAACCATTCGGCAACAGCGGCATTGGCGGCAGGTGAAACAATGTGATTCATCCACATATAGCCACAGTTTGGGTGCTTTGCTTTGCTGCTGATCATCCATGTATCCGACCATCCAGTGGAGCCTTCTACCGGTTTGATGCCGTCAACTTTGACGCCCTCGCTCTGTGCCAGGTTGATGTTTACCTGCCAGGTGGTTCCGAGGACGGTTCCGCCTGATTTCAGCGAGGCAACGTGTTTGAGGTAATCACTCCAATATTCACCAATGAGTGGCTTTTGAACCTTTAGCAATGCCACTGCAGCGTCAAACTGCTTTTGATCAAGGGCATACGGATATTTGATGCCCAGGCTTGGCTGAGTCTTCATGAGGTAGAGCGCGGCATCGGCAATGTAAATAGGAGAGTCATATGCAGTGATCTTGCCCTTGTATGGCGAGTTGGCATCGAAGACTGCGCCCCATGAAGTCGGCGCGGGGTTAACGATGTCAGTCCGGTAGGCCAAAAGATTTGCGCCACGACCGTGCGGAATCCCGTAGGCAACGCCATTGACTGAATTCCATTGCTGATTTTTTAAGTCGCTGAAGATGTCGGCATAGTTGGGAACGAGGGATGTGTTGACTGGCGCAACGTCGCCACCATAGATAAGGCGCAGTGATGCGTCACCTGAGGCTGAGACAACGTCGTATTCGCCCGTTTTCATTAAGGCGACCATGTCATCTGACGTCGAACCAATTTTCACATTAACCTTGCAACCAGTTGATTTCTCGAAATCCGATACCCAGTTGACTTTAGGATCATTTGATCCATTCTCAACGTATCCGGCCCAAGCGACAATATTTACTTGACCTTCACCATTGCCAAGATTTTTGAGAGCGTCGACTTTAGGGAGAGTCGTCGTGGTGCTGTTACTGCTTGAACTGCATCCGGCCAGGATTAGTGCAACGGCCGATGCGGCTGCGATCTGCGAAAACAGACGCTTCTTACGCATCTGTACCTCCCTCTAAACAGTCCGCGCTCAGCCATTGAACGCGGTTCCCTGGTGTGTTTAATTCACCAAGAATTCTTTTTTGGACTCCCACGAAAGGGTTACGGAATCTCCCACAGCTACAGCGCCATCAGGTTGGGTGGATACGATTCTCTGCCCGAGATCTGTATGGACGAGATAACGAGTAGTTGCGCCAACGAAGATTGCGTCGTGGAGAGTTCCCCTCAGGAGACGGTCACCAAAGGATTTAGATTTCGAAATCGTAATAAATTCGGGCCGGATATTGATTTGCTTTCCGTCGAGAGCGATCTTGTTAGTTTGTCCAACGAACTCTGAGACAAAAGAACTCTGTGGGTTTTCGTAGATAATACGGGGTGTCCCCAATTGTTCGATTTTGCCTTGGTTAAAAACCGCGATCCGGTCACTCATCGTTAGGGCTTCTTCCTGATCGTGTGTTACGAAGACAAAAGTGATTCCTACCTCGCGCTGCAATTCCTTTAATTCAATCTGCATCTGTTCCCGCAGTTTGAGGTCAAGTGCGCCGAGGGGCTCATCGAGAAGCAGTACAGATGGTCGATTTACTAGTGCGCGTGCTAGGGCTACGCGCTGTCGTTGTCCACCAGAGAGTTGGGCGGGTTTGCGACTTCCGTATCCAACCAGGCGCACTTGCTCAAGCGCTTGCTCCGCCCGAACTCGCCGCTCGCTCTTTTCGATACCTTGGATCCGAAGACCGTATTCAATATTGGAAATGACATCCATATGCGGAAATAACGCGTAGTCCTGGAAGACCGTGTTTACGTCTCGCTCATACGGAGGTAACTGGGAGACATTTTTGCTGGCTAACTGGATCGTGCCAGTGTCTGGCTTCTCAAAACCCGCAATCATGCGCAGTACTGTCGTTTTCCCCGAGCCAGATGGCCCGAGCAAAGTCAGAAACTCACCAGCATATATATCTAGGTCGACTCCATCCACTGCTCGCACACTTCCAAAAGAGCGGGAGAGATTGCGGATCGAAACAATGATTGCGGCGTCGTCGACCACTTTTTGGATCTCCTAGATAGCTTTTGGCGGATACGCCCATACTTTACCCAGAATTAGCAGAAAAGAGTCAGTTCTAAGTTATTTATTGGTCTCTGACTTGTGTTCCGACTCATTTCCCTTCAGGGACAATACACACGTATTGGAATTGGCGGCAACATTTTGCTGAATCAAGTATTGACGTCCATCCAGAGTCATATTGGCAAATGCCCCGCTAGCATTTTTGAAGGCTTTTCCATAATTCCACGCGCATTTGTCAGCATTTTCGAAACCTGCTTGGTCAAACCACGACGTTCCAGTTGGATCCGAGACCGCTTCCACGAATTCGTGAGCGATAACTGAAACCATAGCGTCGGCTGCAGGGTTTCCATTGGGAGAGTTTGTTATTTGAGGGGCGCAAGAAGCGAGATTTGAGGTGGCATCTCCAATAAATGCGTACTTGATTGTTGCTTGTGGAGTGTCGTAATAATAATGATATGCACACATGAGTGTCATGAAATCGGTGACATTTACGTTACTGGCAGTGAGCACTAGGTATACGCCATTGGGATCTGTCTTGAGTGCCTTGGTCGAGAGTGCGTGATCTACTACATCTGATACTTGTGCTCCGTCAATACCATCGAGGGAAAGTCCCTGGGAGTTCGCGTCCACGGTGCATCCCTTAACTTCAGCCGTAGCCTGGACAAAAGTCTTTTCTCCGCGAATCAGCTGGTAGTAACTGGTATTGATTTTGTTCCAATCAGATTCGCCGAACGAGCCGAGAAATTCGTTAACGACGGAGGGAGTGGATGAGGTACCGTTACTTGCTGTGCAACTATTCGCATCCCAGTTGCCATACCAAATAACGTAAATTTTAGGCTCTGCAATAATCGCGCCACCAGGTTGGTATGTCACGGCACCGAGACCGGCCGCAACCGATGAAGCAGTCGACGTAACCCTTCCAGCAGTCGGGAAGAAGCTTTTTAATTGCGAATGGCTATGCTGTTTGGATCCAGATGCTTGCGAGAGAGCCATTGGTTGTACAAATAAAGTGGCGAACGCAACAACTGAAACGAAGACTACCTTTTTGCGGTTCATAACATCTCCCACTCAATCTGAAGGATCGGACCAGAGCAACATTAAGTGGGAAAGGCTAACAGAGGGGGTGATTCATGGAAAGAATACGCGTCAGTAGGTTAAATATCACGGTATTCAACTCCTTCAATGTCGATACCCTTTAATTATGGACAGAGTCACCATCGAGTTTTTAGGGGCCACCGATACGGTCACTGGCAGTAGGTTTTTCGTGGCGAGCGAGAAATCAAAGGTTTTGGTGGATGCGGGCCTTTTTCAGGGACGTCGTGAAGATCGCCGGAAGAATTGGGATCCTTTCCCAATAGATCCCGCGAGTATTGACGCGATTGTTCTCACTCACGCCCACCTTGATCATTGCGGCTATTTACCTTTATTGGTCCGCCAGGGGTTTCATAGGAAGATCTACGCAACTGAGTACACCATCAAACTGGCGACAATCATTCTTCGAGATTCTGCCAAACTTCAGATGGAAGATGCTAAATACGCGGCGCAGAAAGGTTTTTCTAAACATTCAGTGCCGTTACCGCTGTATAACGAGGATGACGTAGAAAGTACGCTTGCCCACTTTTCAGAGGTCAATTTTCGAACGACTGTGAAATTGACTGAGGATGCTTCTGCCACATTTTTCCCGTCAGGTCACATTCTCGGTTCCGCATATGTTGTGCTCGACATTGGTGGGAAGAAACTGCTCTTCACTGGTGATCTCGGAAGAAATAGTCATCCTCTACTTTCCCCGCCAGATAAAGCGCCATCAGCCTCATTAGATGCTGTGGTGACTGAATCCACATACGGCGATCGAGTCCACGAGGCCCCCGCAAAGGCTTTTGCTGATGAGCTAAATATGGCGATAAAGCGAGGAGGTTCCATTCTGATCCCCGCATTTGCGGTGGACCGAACCGAGGTAATTTTGATGGCGCTGCGCGAATTGATTGAAAATCGAGAAATTCCAAGCATTCCGATTTATGTGGATTCGCCAATGGCCCTGAGCGCCTTGGATTTTTACCGAGATGCTGTCGATAAGGATGCGCCCGAACTTCGAGAGGGCGTGGCCAATAAGTGGCGGGGTATCGATCTCTTTAACCCAGGCAAATTAACAGAGATACGAACCGTCGATGAATCTAAATCTCTCAACGAAATTAGGCAATCGAGCATCATTATCTCGGCCAGCGGTATGGGTACTGGGGGTCGAGTAGTACATCACCTGGCACATATGTTGCCCGAGCCGAAAAATACCATCATTTTGGTTGGCTATCAGGCGGCGGGAAGTAGAGGTCGATCCTTAGAGGAGGGTGAACCAAAAGTAAAAATCCATGGTAAATGGATTCCGGTGCGCGCCGAAATTGTAAAAGTCGACAGTTTTTCCGTCCATGCTGATTCTGATGAATTGATTGCATGGCTTCGAGATATTAAAGACCCCAAGAAGGTTTTCGTTGTGCATGGTGAACCAGATTCAGAAGAGGCGCTAGCGACACGATTACGAAGTGAGTTGAAGTGGGACGTTTATGTGCCTAAAAGTGCAGAGTCCTTTGATCTGATTTAGTTCCGCTATTTAATATAGATGTTGCCAGATTTCTCAGTAATTGTGTACTTCATCAGTGGTGAGATCGAGCCCTTCGGAGATCCGTTGGGTCCCAGCACGACTGCACCTGAGGCAGGATCAAAAATTGAATGATGACAGGGGCAGATGATTTTTTTCTGCGCTTTGTCCAGACCGACGGTGCATCCTTGATGGGTGCAGGTTCCATCGAGGGCAATTAATCCTTTCTTGGTTCTAGTTAGGATGACTTCTATTGCTCGACCGGAGGATTCCTTCCCAGAGTAAATTTGAGTTTGACCTACCTTAATCACGGAAGACTTTCCTAGCAGGGCACCCAATTTCGGATTGCCCTTTTTTAAAAATGATGATGTCATGAAGGAGGAGGCTTGCGCCTTCGTCATCAGAGTTGAAGGGAGTAGAGCACCCAAAAGAGCAAGAAACCGACGTCGGTTGAATGACATTTAAAAAGATTACTCCGATTCGACCTCGGCTTCAATCCTTATCTCAACTTTGTGTTTGATATAGAGGAAAACAATGATGACCAGCGTTAAGAATCCAATAGCCCAGTATTTCAATGCGTGTTCTACTTTCGCCAACTTGTCTGAAAACTCATAACCAAGCAGAACGACGATTGTCGAAAAAACTATCCCGCCTGCCGCATTCCATTTCAGAAAAGTCCGATAGGGAACATGATTCATTCCCGCTAACGCTGGCACGAGCGCTCGAAGAAGTGCTTGTGCGCGACCAAAGAAGATTGCCCCGCCGTGATATTTATCGAATATCCGTTGCGCCAAGAGCCAACGTTTGGGTCCGACCAATCTGCCCATCCGTGACACTTCAATTCTGGGTCCGAAATGTTTTCCCACCTCGTATCCAACGGAGTCTCCAGCGATAGCTCCAATAATTGCGCAGAGGAGGAAGAGCCAAAGAGGCCAGACTTTTTGGTGGGCAAGAACCCCACCAATAAGTAACGAGGTTTCCCCTGGTAAGACAAAGCCCACGAAGGCGGCAGCCTCGGCAAATGCCAGTAAAATCAAGAGCAAAAAGAGTGGAATCTGTAGGTGATTTGTGATGAGCCAATCAGAAGCGGTCTGGATCCATTGAGACATGAGGTAAGCCTATTGGTAGGCAGTATCTTTATCTCTTGTGACTACCAAACCAACCGTGCTTATGCTGGTTGCAACTTCCGTGGTCAGCGATACGCGGGTATTGCGGGAAGCCCAGACTCTCGTTGATGATGGTTTCGATCTCATCATCCTCGGCCGCAATGTCCCAACGGATTTTCAACCCCCCAAAGGGATAACAATCCTCTCTTGTTCAAGCGGCTCGGGTTTGCGTCCATCCGCGATGGGTTCGCTTACTGCGAGGAAGTTGCCACCTCACCTTCGCTTAATCCGGTGGTTATTGCTACCTCTTCATCGACGAAGATCCTTTCACGCCTGGGTCGAGCAGGCCTATGCATTGGCAACTCATTTGGAATTTGGAGTTGTGCATGCGCATGATTTCACGGCCCTGGAGTTGGGGCACCGTCTTGCAAAAGAGCATGGAGTTCCCTACATATATGACAGCCACGAATGGTGGCTAGGTCGCGCCCGTCAATACCGCCCCTCACCAATAACTGATCAAAGAGAGGCTCGCGCTGAAGCCCGATTGGCGCGCCATGCGGCTGTCGTAATCACTGTTGGCGATTCTATTGCGGCATTGATGCGGAGTCGGCGTGGGGTAAAGAATGTCTTTGTCGTACGCAATAGTTTTCCCGGTGCGGCGGACAATTCGAAAAAGGTTGCAACACCTCCGAAAGGAATCATCTATGCGGGAAGAATTGATGCGTTTCGGGAGCTTGAAGTAATTATGGATGTTGCGCAAAAAATTTCACTTCCGGTCTGCTGGATGGGCGAACATGAGAATCAATGGGCGGCCCTTCATCTGCCTAAGGCCCGGAAATTGGGAATTGAGGTTCTGAAATCTCAACTGATCGAAGCGGTAACAACAGCAATGCAGAACGCAGGGCTTGTTTTCGTGACACATTCCAACCAATTTGAGTCTTATCGCCTGGCGCTACCAAACAAACTCTTTCATGCAGTGCATGCAGGCGTGCCCGTAATTGCCACGGACGTTCCTGAATTGGCGCGCGTAGTACGTCAGTATGACATCGGCGAACTTTATGAGCCCGGAAATTCAAAGTCGATGGAAGACGCAATCAACAGGGCATTGTCGAGGCATTCGGAATTGATTGCTAATGTGAAAATGGCCAGTGCCGATCTGTCCTGGGAGCGCGATGCACAGGTTCTACGAGATATTTACGCCGACGTAATTCCGAAAATCCGATGAAGACCAAGTATGACGTGAGCATTCTTGCTGCGGCGCGAGATGCTTCAAACGCCCGATTGCAGCGCATCATGGCTTCCTGTCTCTCAGAGGGACTCACTATTGAACTTTTTAGTTCTGGCCACAAAAGTGATGTTCCTGAAGGTGTGGATTTCCATATCGTTTCAAAGGGCTCTCGCGCGACGCGGGTGACCAATTCGTTTCTGTTGCCATGGCGTGCTCGCGGAAAAGTCCTTTTTACATCTGACCCTGAAGGCGCAATTGCCATCTGGTTGAGCACGCTGCTCCGAAAACGTCCCTGGATCGTTGACGTTCGTGAAGATTATCGGCTTCTTCTGGAAGATCGCTCGTGGGCACAAGGTGTGCAGAAAGTTTTGGCGATTTGCATAGCGAAACTGGCGCTGTTCGCAAGCGCGCGCGCCGATGTGACAGTTGTCGTTGATGACTGGGTACGACCCTTTGAGGCAAAGCGGCGGCTGGTCGTCACCAACGCCCCCGAGATTCGTTTCTTGCCGGATATACAAGCACCGGATTCCATTCCGCGAGCACTTTACGTTGGCGACGTACGAGGTTCCCGCGGATTGTGGTCAATGCTGCGAACACTTGAATTGGCCCCAGCGTGGCATCTGGATGTAATAGGAACAATTTCACATCAAGATATTCCGCGAGTGCTTGCATGGAAAGAGCATTCCGCTGCGTCCCACCGTGTCAGTTTTCATGGCGCCCTCAATCCAGCGCAGTCTTGGGAATTTGCCAAGGGTGCATGGGTAGGACTCTCGCTTTTGGAGAACACCCCAGCATTTCAACGGGCATGGCCTACGAAGATCGGTGAATATTTAGCGTGCGGAATTCCCGTCATCACGACGGACTTACCTCGACCTCGAGAAGTAATAGTTGCCACTCGTGCTGGAGCAACGGTGGATTATGATACGAACGAACTAACGGCCGGGCAGACTGCTGGAATTCTAAATTCTTGGGCGGAGAATCCTGACAAATATAAAGAGGTAAGGGTGCGCGCTGAAGCCCAAGTGGATTTCTGGCGCAGTGGTGCCAGTTACGACTTGGTAGCCAAGGCAATTGCACAATTAAGACAGGCTCAAAGGTAAGGTTGCCCCATGCCTTCTGCTTCCACTGCGCGAATCCACGTCACGGCGGATGTAGCAGAAAGCGCCCGTATAGGTGATGGAGCTGCAGTTTGGCACTATGCACAAGTCAGAGAAGACTGTGTTCTTGGCGAGAATGTGATCGTTGGTCGGGGCGCCTACATTGGCACCGGTGTTCGAGTTGGCGATAACTGCAAAATTCAAAATTATGCTTTGGTTTACGAGCCGGCAATTTTGGAGGCGGGTGTATTCATCGGTCCAGGTGTCATTCTTACCAATGATGAATATCCACGGGCGATCAATCCGGACGGCTCCCAGAAAAGCGGGAGTGACTGGGATTTATCGGGCGTAACAATCCGCGAAGGCGCATCTATTGGTGCGGGTAGTGTCTGCATTGCCCCTGTGGAGATCGGCGCCTGGGCTCTGGTTGCGGCAGGTTCCACAGTTACAAAAGATGTGCCGGCCTACGCCCTTGTTGCTGGCGTGCCTGCAAAGCGAGTTCGGTGGGTTGGAAAGGCTGGCGTACCATTGACCGATGAGGGCGCCGGAAAGTTCATATGTCCAAAGACCGGTACCCGTTATATCCAAAGTGATGCACATACTCTCTCGGAAGTAGATAAATGACCACCATGATTCCTGCCGCAAAACCGTTAATAGGCGCCGAAGAACGGGCGGCGGTTGATCGCGTTCTGCAATCTGGCATGTTGGCGCAGGGTCCTGAAGTCGCCGCATTTGAGAAAGAATTCTCTTCTATTGTTGGAGGCAGACATTGCATTGCGGTTAACTCGGGTACATCTGGCTTGCACATGGCCCTTGAAGCGATCGGAATGGATATTGGCGATGAAGTAATCGTCCCATCCTTTACATTTGCCGCCACGGCAAACTCCGTTGCCTTAACTGGTGCCACGCCGATATTTGTCGATATTGATCCTCGGACTTTTAACATCGACCCCAAGGCAATTGAAGCTGCAATCACCCCCCGAACAAAGGCAATCCAGCCAGTTCACTTGTACGGCCAGCCGGCAGCAATGGGCGAGATCATGGCATTAGCCAAGCGGGCCAATTTGATGGTCGTTGAAGATGCAGCACAGGCACATATGGCCTCCTTTGAAGGCACGCCAGTGGGAGCGTTTGGCGATGCTGGTGTCTTTTCGTTTTATCCGACAAAGAACATGACCTCTGGTGAAGGCGGAATGATTACTACCGCCTCTGATGAGATTGCTCGACAGTCACGGTTGCTCCGAAATCAAGGGATGGAGAAACGGTACGAAAATGAAATTATTGGCTTTAACACGCGTATGACCGATATTCATGCGGCTATTGGACGTGTGCAACTTCGAAAATTGGCGGGGTGGACCGCAACGCGACAAGCAAACGCCAAATTCTTAAATGAAAACCTCAAAGGTGTCGTCGTTCCTTACGTCGCACCGGGAGCCGTGCATGTCTATCACCAATATACGATCCGAGTCGTTGGGCACGATCGAGATGCATTCGGTGCGGAGATGACCAAATGCGGAGTAGGTAATGGCGTTTATTACCCCATTCCAGTTCACCGCCTTCCGTCTTTTGGCTTGAGTTTTGATTTGCCAAATACGACAAGTGCGGCAAATGAAGTGCTATCGATTCCAGTTCATCCGGCTCTTTCGCAAGCAGATTTAGAGACCATTGTCTCCGTGATCAACTCAATAGCATCAGCGGGCGCATAGCACGTGACCAATCTTCGCGCAGGTCTGGTTGGCCTTGGAATGATGGGTCGACACCATGCACGAGTTCTGGCATCACTGCCAGGTGTGGACTTTGTTGGCGTCTCTGACCCAGCTGGGGATGCACAAGGTGTGGCCCAAGGTAGAACAGTTGTGGCCTCCGTTGAGGAACTTATCGAGCTCGGCATTGATTATGCGATGGTCGCCGTACCCACGATCTACCATCTGGAAATCGGTAAGAAGTTAGCTGCCGCTGGAATACATGCCATGGTGGAGAAACCCCTTTCTCATGACACAGTGACGTCGAAAGAGCTTGCAAAAGCATTCAATAAAGCGGGATTAGTGGGGGCAGTTGGGCATATTGAGCGGTACAACCCGGCACTACAAGAAGCACGACGAAGGCTTGATCAGCTCGGCTCGCTTTATCAAGTGGTGACGCGGCGACAGGGCCCTTTCCCCGCGCGCGTCGCTGATGTTGGCGTCGTCAAAGATCTAGCAACGCACGACATTGACCTAACATCGTGGATTACCGGTCAGGCCTATGCCTCTGTTTCCGCGCGCACAGCGTTGCGAACTGGACGCGAGCACGAGGACCTTGTTGCAGTTGTTGGAACACTGCAGGACGGAACAATCACCAACCATCTGGTTAACTGGCTTAGTCCACTGAAGGAAAGGGTCACGATCCTTACTGGCGAGAAGGGTGCATTCGTCGCGGATACATTGACCGCCGATCTAACATTTTATGCTAACGGAACGGTTACCTCTGGATGGGATGAGATAGCTCAGTTCCGCGGGGTGAGCGAAGGTGATGTCATACGATACGCGATTGCTAAGCACGAACCGCTTCGAATGGAGCATGAACAATTTCGAGATGCAATTTTGGGCAAACCCGCAGACATCGTCACAATGGAACAGGGGCTTGCCACCGTGGTGGTTGCCGAGGCGATCATCCAGAGTGCTAATTCCAATTCCACGGTAATGATTTCGACATCAAGCTAGCAAGGTTGTTACGAGTCATGAAAGATGAAGATCGCGCCTCAGTCCACATACTGTCAATAGTTACCAATGATGCTGTCGGAGATTCTCGAGTTCTCAAATCCGCGGAAAGTCTGGCCGGCGCAGGTTACAAAGTGACCCTCTTAGCGGGGTTAGTAGGTTCTGTATCGAAGTCAGAAGAATTTAACGGGTTCACGATTCGTCATGTACCAGTCTTAAAACACGATACGTTGAGACGCCATACTCCTTTTTTCCCATTCAATCGCATCCTGGACCTGAGTAACCGTTACCTTCCGCGCGGCAAGCGATTTGTTCGCTACGGTTGCAAGGTTTTCACGACTGACCGCTTGTTCTGGCGTTGGGCAAGCCCACGCTTATTAAAGATTTCTCCCAAATTTCTGTACGCCACATGGCCGCTCCTTAGAGATGGTGAACTCGCTTTTGGAAAAGTGATTGACGAACTTAGCCCGGACATTATTCACGCTAATGATTGCGATACTTTGGGATTAGCTCTCCGCGCCAAGAAGAGAGCAGCTGCGCGAGGGAGGAGAATTTCAGTTCTCTATGATGCCCACGAATATGTACAGGGCGTCCACCGTAAGCATCCGGTGTGGCAGGACGCTATGGCTCTGCTCGAACGCACTTCGATCACTCGTGTTGACACCGTTATGACGGTATCCGAAACAATCGCAACGATGCTCGTCAATGATTATCAACTTAGCGTGCGTCCCACCGTTGTCCTTAACGCCCCACGGCGGCTTCAACCCGCGGTTGACGCGAGACTCAAAACAATCCGGACCAAGATTGGATTGACCCCCGATATTCCGCTCCATATATATGTTGGCGCCGCTGCGCCGCAGCGCGGTTTGGACGCGATGGTGGGGGCGCTGTTGAAAGCAGAAGGCCACCATATTGGCTTGATAGTGAATCCCAACTCTCCATATGTAAATAAGTTGCTGGAGAAAGCGGTTGCTCTTGGGGTCAATGACCGAGTGCATGTTCATCCCTACGTTCCAGAATGGTATGTCTCCACTTTTTCCTCCGATGCAACTAGTGGGGTTATTCCAATATTGCATTACCCGAATCATGAGATTTCGTTAGTGACAAAGTATTTTGAGTATTTACACGCGCGAATTCCGATTATCGTCAGCGATGTGAAGACAATGGCCGAGGAGGTACTACTTCAAGGCAACGGTTTGGTTTTCGTAGCGGGAAATGCGGATGAGCTTGCAAAGGCATTCCTGCGCATCACTGCAGATCGCGCTCGCTTTGCCGGTGCCATCACCGATGCAATGCTTGATGAATATTCATGGGAACTGCAAGCCGATAAACTAGTGGGCGCCCATGATGACCTAGTTCTCCGAGCAAGTCAGCAATAGATAGGGATGTATCGATGAGAATCACTGTTGTCGCTCTTGGCAAGATTGGCCTGCCCCTAGCCGTTGCGTTTGCCCGTAAAGGCCATTCTGTAATCGGAACAGATGTTAACGAGAAAACAGTGGAGTTGGTCAATTCAGGTGTCGAGCCTTTTCCCGGTGAGGCTCATCTATCTGAGTATCTAGCGGATGTCATAAAGAGCGGATCTCTTCGGGTAACCACCGATACAACATCCGCTGTCGCCGAGAGTGATGCCGTCGTCGTGGTAGTTCCGCTATTCGTCGACGATGATGGAGTACCTGATTTCGGTTGGATGGACGCAGCAACTGAATCCATTGGCCAAGGGCTCAAGCCCGGCACGCTTGTTTCATACGAAACCACCTTGCCAGTTGGTACAACGCGCAATCGATTCGCTCCTGCGCTTGAGAAATTATCTGGACTTAAAGCCGGAGTTGATTTTCATCTTGTGTTCTCACCCGAGCGGGTATTTACAGGTCGGGTTTTTGCAGATCTGCGAAAGTATCCAAAATTAGTCGGCGGAATTAACGTCGCGAGCGCCGCACATGGCGTTAAATTTTATGAAGAGGTTCTTGACTTCGATGAACGCGCAGATCTTGCTCAGGGTAATGGCGTCTGGGATCTTGGTAGTTCTGAAGCATCAGAATTAGCGAAATTAGCGGAGACTACCTATCGCGATGTGAACATCGCTTTAGCAAATCAGTTTGCCCTATTTTCAGAATCGCATGGCATCGATGTCCAGAAGGTCATTGATGCATCGAATTCGCAGCCCTTCTCGCACATCCACCGTCCAGGAATTGCCGTAGGTGGTCATTGCATTCCTATCTATCCGCGCTTTTATCTCTGGAACGATCCGGCGGCGACCGTGGTGAGCGCCGCAAGAAGTGCAAATGCGGCAATGCCAGCGCATGTCGTGCAGACTCTCGCGACAATTCATGGCGATCTCAAAGGCCAGAAAGTCGTAGTGCTTGGTGCTGCATATCGTGGTGGAGTGAAGGAGACCGCTTTTTCTGGCGTATTTCCCACGGTTGCCGCGCTAAAGGAACTCGGCGCATTGGTCAGTGTCCATGATCCCATGTATACCGACGAAGAACTTGTTCGCTATGGATTTGTTCCTTACCACTACGGGGATGCGGTGGATGCTGCGATTGTGCAGGCAGATCATGCTCAATATCGCGACCTTGCTCCGACTGACCTTCCAGGAGTGAAGACAATTTTGGATGGACGTGGCATAACCGATGAAGCAAAGTGGGCTGGCATTCGCTATCACGTAGTCGGTAGGGCTCTCTAAGACAGATTTTGGGATGAGTTTACTTAGTTAGACTCCGTGCCTATGGCGCGTAATTTGGTGAATCTTGAAGGGGTTTCCAAAGCCTTTGACATACGACCCTTACTCGATTCCGTTTCCATGGGTATCTCAGAGGGAGACCGAATCGGCATTGTCGGTCGAAACGGTTCGGGCAAGAGCACACTGCTTCGCGTAATGGCAGGGATTGAGCCGCCGGATGAAGGTCGGGTCACCCGTACCAACGACATTCGAGTTGGATTGCTTTCCCAAGTTGATGTTGCCGATCTTGAAGCTACCGTCGGTGAAGTTGTCCTTGGTAAAAAAGAGAAGCATGAATGGGCTCGTGAGCCGGAAATTCGAGCGGTATTTGACGGGCTGTTTGGTGGGCATTCCGATGAGTTCTTCGAACGAAAGTTTGGTTCACTCTCAGGTGGGGAACGTCGACGCGTTGGTTTAGCCAAGCTTCTCATCAGTGGAGTAGATCTTCTCCTGCTTGATGAACCGACAAACCATTTGGATGTCGAAGGCGTTGCCTGGTTGTCGCGTTATTTAAACCAGCGAAAAGAGCTAGCCGTAGCGGTAATTACTCATGATCGTTGGTTTTTGGATGCCGTAACTGACCGGACCTGGGAGGTCGTTGACGGCAAAGTTGAAGAATATGACGGCGGATATTCGGCCTACGTCTTATCAAAAGCAGAGCGTTCGAGGCAAGCCTCTGTTCTTGAGGGCCGAAGAAACATGCTTATTCGAAAGGAATTAGCTTGGCTCCGTCGAGGTCCACCTGCACGTACCTCAAAACCAAAGTTTCGCGTCGATGCGGCCAACGAACTCATCGCGTCTGAGCCACCGCCCAGGGACGGGACAGAGTTGCTGCGCTTTGCCAGGAATCGATTGGGCAATACAGTCTACGAATTGCACCATGGGCGCATCCGCGCTGGGGAAAAGGAACTTCTAGATGATGTGTATTGGAACGTTGGTCCAGGGGACCGTATAGGGATTGTCGGCATCAACGGCGCTGGTAAGACGACTTTATTGCGGACATTGGTGGGCGAGCATAAATTGACGGCTGGAAAATTAGTCAAAGGCGTAACGGTAAAGCCGGCCTTCTTAACTCAGCATTTGAGCGAATTGAATCCACTATGGCGAGTGCTGGAGGCGGTCGAAGATGTTGCTAACCGCGTGGAGTTAGGCAACGGAAAGGAACTTTCCGCATCACAGTTGTGCGAACGGCTGGGTTTCGATCGTGAATCCCAATGGACACCGGTAGGAGATCTTTCTGGTGGTGAAAGGCGGCGCCTGCAATTGACTCGCTTGCTGATGGATAGTCCCAATGTTCTACTTCTAGATGAACCCACCAATGATTTCGATATTGAAACTCTTACTGAATTGGAAGATTTGCTTGACAGCTACAGCGGAACGATTTTGGTCATCTCTCACGACCGATATTTTCTTGAGCGCGTCTGTGATCGATTTGTAGGATTATTGGGCGATGGCCAGCTCCGTGATTTACCACGCGGCGTTGATGAATATCTTGAGCAGCGTGAGTCACTTATTGATCAGATGAATGAAAGCGAATCGCCAAAGAAGACTGTTTCTAATGCCGCAACCCAGCGACAACTAAAGAAAGATTTAACGCGTTTGGAGAGACAACTTGAAAAGATTTCCGACAGGATCGCGTCGCTGCTCGACGCACAGGAAGCAGCCGCGTTCGTCTCGGAAAGGTTGGCGCAAATTGATGAAGAATTAGCGCGCGCTCGGGCCAACCAGGTCGCTCTTGAGAATGAATGGCTGACCGCAACATTAGAGTTGGGTAGCTAATTGCATGCGTCTTGATCTGTTGGCAGCGCTTTCGGGAATTTTGGTGGCGGTGCAAGCCAGGGCCAACGGAGAGTTGGCCTTTCGTCTTCACAATAGTTTAGAAGCGGCCTGTATTTCTTTTGGATCGGGCTTGATTGTGTTGTTAGTTATTACATATTTCCATGACGGGATAACCAGAGGTATGCGGAGTATTTTTCAAGCCGTCAAGACCGATGCGATCCCTAGGTGGCGGCTGTTCGGTGGTGCACTGGGTGGAGTTGTCATGGCAATTCAAACTCACATCGTTCCTTTGATCGGAGTGGCGATCTATTCAGTTTCGGTCATCTCCGGTCAGACCGCAATCTCACTTCTTGTCGATCGTCTTGGGTTGGCTGGCGGTGAGAAAAGACATATATCTGCCCGCAGAATTATCGCAGCACTTCTTACAGTTGCTGCTGTCGCCATTTCTGTGCTGGATCGATTTGACGCGCACCGTCTGTCAATTGCTGTAATCGTTCTCGGGGTCATATCTGGTGCAATTATTGGCGTGCAACGAGCTCTCAATGGACAAGTAAATGAGCACTCTGGCCAGAGCTTTGCAACATCGCTATTAAATTTTCTAACGGGCACGGCCCTTTTACTTCTGTTTTTCTTGGGTGGGCTAATTACCCATCATGCCCAGATTTCTCCCCTGGTGTTGAATCCATGGTGGATGTATTTGGGAGGCGTCACCGGCGTCATATACATTGCCTTCGCTTCAACAGTCGTACAACATTTAGGAGTTCTAACCTTCACCTTGCTAAGTGTTGGCGGTCAATTAGTGGGTTCGCTATTTCTGGATGCCTTTTTGCCCTCGGCGGGAGTTCACGTCGGCGTCTATTTAGTCACGGGAATCTTGATGATATACATCGGAGTTCTGGCAAATGCTGATCGTTTAGGAAGTCGGCGCAGGACCAGTTGATTCTCGAATCACCATCGGACAAGGTAAATAGGTAACGTTCGGCGCCGGTGGGGTACCTCCCTCAATCCACGCACGGAGAATTTCGGCCGCCTCCACGCCCATTCGGTGTTTGGGAAGCGCGAAAGTTGTGAGAGCCGGATTTACTCGGTGCATCATCGGGATGTCATTAAAACCGATGACGGATATATCTCGTGGGCAATTCAGTTCGGCAGCTTTAAGACCGTCGATGATTCCAATGGCCAGTTGATCATTCGCTGCCAGAATTGCAGTCGGCCTTGGTCCCGGTTGCGCTAAAAGTTTTGCAACGGCCTCGGTTCCGGCCCTTTCGTTATAACCGGTGGAGACCACGGACGGGCAATCCTTTTCCGAGAGACCTTTATCAGCAATCACTTTCTTGAACGCCTTTTGGCGCAGATACCCGGTCGACAAGTTCTGCGGACCTGCGATGTGGGCAATGCGGCGGTGACCTAACTTTATGAGATGTTCAATTGCCTCAAAAACTTCGGCGGCTTCATCGCCCACGACTGCGGGAAGCAATTGCGTCTCCGTCAAGCGGTTGACTAGTACCGCTGGAATCTTCCGCTTAACTATCTCTTCAACAACAGGGTCGTTTCGAAATGCGGTCGCCAAAATGAAACCATCGCATCGTCGATTTATCAGTGCATCAAAAAGCTGCATTTCTTTCTTCGGATCGTTGTCCGTATTCACAACGAGTGCACTCAACCCCGCCGGTCCAAGTACCTCCTCAACGCCTCGAACGATGGGCGGAAAAAGCGGGTTATTGAGATCTGGAACCATAAATCCGACCGTGTAGGAACGCTTGGTGCGCAGTCCCCGTGCCAGAGAATTCGGTTGGTAATTCAACTTGGCGGCCATTTGCAACACACGCTGGACGGTTTCGGCTGCGACAAGATGGCGCGATTGAGGATTGAGTGCCTTTGAGGCGGTCCCGGGATGCACGTGGGCGGCGGCGGCCACATCGGCCAGGGTACTTACCATTTGGGAAGAATAGGCGAACCAGTACCTTGACGGTAGGCGGTGATCTGACGTACCTTTCCACCAGACCAGAGATATTGACCTTGCCTGCAAGGCGGATGATCAATAACTTCGGCTAGCAACGTCGTCCACGAGTATGCACCCCAGCGTCCACGAGTCGGCACATTCACTGTTTGTATCTACGCACTAGGAAGGTAACGGAATGAATAACAATCGATTGTTTAAAGGGTGGTTTAGGAAGGCTCCGCTTGTTGCTGTCGTGGGCGCTGCTCTCGTTGTTCTGAGCGCTTGCTCGGCTTCCACTCCAACAGCAACGCCAACAGTAAGTACCAAGCCGCTGGTGATCGGCATTTCTCTATCACTTACTGGAGACTTTGCAGATCCAGGTACGGCAGTAAAGAAGGGCTACGAACTTTGGGCTGACACTGTCAATGCCAAGGGCGGAGTTCTGGGTCGTCAAGTTCAACTTAAGATTGTTGACGACCTTTCCAGTCCGACCCAAGTTGTCACTAATTACCAGAACCTCATTTCGCGCGACAAAGTTGATCTAGTCTTCGGACCATTTTCGAGTCTGCTGACAGTTCCAGCCTCTCAAGTTGCCGATCGCTATAAGTATGCATTTATCGAATCGGCTGGTGGCGGTCCAAAGGTATTTGCGCAGAAGTTGGGCAACCTCTTCTTCATTCAGCCGGGACCTATTGTTAAACAAGGTGATGTTTTTGCTGACTACATTCTCGCACTCCCTGCTGCACAGCGACCAAAGACCGCGGCCTATCCATCATTGGATGATCCGTTCGCTCAACCAATCGCTGCAAATATTCAGGCTCGCTTTGAAGCCGCAGGAATCAAGACTGTTTATTCAGGCACCTACCCGGCAGAAACTCCCGACCTCACTCCAATTATGACTAAGGCAATCGCGGGCAAACCGGATGTAATTGTGTCTGGGACGCAGTCACTTGATGCATACCAGCAAGTGAAAGCTTTAATCCAACTTCATTACAGCCCAAAGTGGCTATATATGAGCAACGGAGCTAACTCACCAGTTGAATTCCCAAGTAAAGTTGGTGCTGCCAACACAGAAGATGTTTTCTCCTCCGGTGATTGGTTCCCAAGCAGTACTGCCACGGGGAGTGCTGATTTCATTAAGGCATACATCTCCAAGTACGGCGGAGATGCAAGTGGAATAGATAACTCATCGGTGGAAGCATATGCAGCGGGCCAGGTTCTTGAATTGGTTGCTGCCAAGACCGGCAAAGTTGATAACGCCACAATCATCTCGACGTTGCATTCTGGCACGTGGGATACCGTGCTTGGTCCTCTCTCGTGGGATGCAATTGGTGAACCACAAGGAAGTTACTTGTTAGTTCAATGGCAGAAGGGCAAGCTCGTGCCCGTTTACCCAGCAACAGTTGCACAGGCCGCACCAGTGGCTCCCAAGGCTGGCTGGGCTGGCTGAAGAAAAACAGAGCCCATTTGAACAGCGGGCCCAACTTGAAAGCGACGTTTCGAGTTGGGCCCGCTACAAAACCAGGTAATTCACAGATGATTGAGGAGGCAAGAGAATGCACACGCTGATCCAAGGGTTGATCTTGGGTGTTCTCACCGGCGGGGTCTACGCGCTCATGGCCTCGGGTCAAACGCTGATCTTTGGTGTAATGAAGGTAGTCAATCTTGCTCAGGGAGCATTTGTTATTGCCTCTGCCTATCTCGCGTTCACTCTTTTTACGAAATTCGGTATTGATCCCTTACTGGCAGTTGTAATCACCACCCCAGTTATGTTTGGAATTGGAGTTGTAGGTCATTGGATTTTTCTTCGTCCGCTTCGGCGCGAAGACGCGGTAGAACTTTCGATATTAGTGACCTTTGCCCTTGCTCTGCTTATTGAAGGCATTCTTTCAGTGACGTATCACACGACTTATCGAAGTATAAATACTTCATATGCCAACAAAGCATTTGATGTTGGTGGCTTTGCTATATCAGCCGTTCGAGTCTATGGCTTTATCGTTTCCTGTGTCCTGTTGCTTCTGCTATATGTGGTTCTTCAGAAGACGCGATTTGGCCGGGCAATTCGCGCAACTGTTCAGAATCCTCAGTCGGCCACACTGCTCGGCGTGGATTCCAATCGCGTTAAGGCATACGGATTTGGTTTAGGCATTGCTACTGCCGCTGCGTCGGGCTCAATTTTTGGACTCCTCTTTCCATTCAACTCAGGTAGCCACTACGACCTTATTTCTAGACTTCTTTCCGTCGTTGTGCTCGGTGGGCTCGGATCAATAGGTGGTGCGGTACTCGCCGGTGTAATTATCGGAGTCGTTTCATCCGTGGCTGCGGTTTCATGGTCGCCGACCTGGTCGGAGATGACTTTCTTTATCGTGCTTCTTCTGGTGCTTCTTGTGCGTCCACAGGGAATGTTTGGTCGAGTAGAACGAGGTAACTTGTGAAAAACGCAACGCAAAGTGGTGCGAGTGCATTCTTCACGCGGATTGGTCTGCTCCGAGGTGGACTTTTCGTCGCAGCACTTATCGCCATGCCTGAAATTTTCCGAGCCCACTGGATTTGGAACTTGCTCTTTTTCACGGTTCTCTACGCTGCCATGTCATCTTCATGGAATCTCATCGGCGGTTTCGCCGGCTATCCCTCCCTTGGCCACGCGGCTTTCTTCGGCATTGGCGCATATGCCGTTGCTTTTTTCTTTAAGAACACCGAGATTCTGACAAATGGGTGGGCACCATTCTTTTCGTTGCCCCTAATTGGTATCGGCTGCGCTCTGTTGGCTCTGCCGATCGGCTGGCTCGCGATGAGGACTAGGGCAGATGTATTCGCAATTGTCACGATCACGCTTCTTTTTGTCGCACAGACACTGGGTTACAACCTCAAGGGGCTAACGGGGGGAGCGCAAGGTGCTGGAGTATCCAGAGCGCCATTCAACCTGGATATATTCGAGCAACCTTTCTATTTTGTGGCCGCGGCTTTGTTATTACTTGCCATGGGGATTACCTACTTTGTAATTCGAACCAAGCTAGGGATGGCATTGACGGCCATTAGAGCCGATGAAGATAAGGCCAAAGGAGTGGGAGTTCCCACCACCGGGGTAAAACTTCTTGCCTTTTCTGTCAGCGTTGCAATCACGGGCATGGCTGGGGCCGTCTGGGCGTACTACATCGGCTTTATCTATCCGCAATTCGCATTCGACCCTTTGATCACAATTGCCATTGTCTTGATGACCTTCCTTGGTGGCCGGGCAACTTTGTGGGGACCAGTTTTAGGCGCTGCGATCTTAATGCCGGCCCAACAACTTCTCGCATATTACGTGGGCGGAAGCCAGATCTACCTCATTGCCTACGCAGCGATATTTCTGATAATCATGTTGCTACTTCCGCGTGGAATCTTGCCAACTTTGCTTGGCAAGCGGCGCCTGGCCGCACTATCCCAAGGAGCTCGCTCATGAGCGAACTCCTTCGTGTTGAGAACTTGACCAAGAAGTTCGGTGAACTTACCGCAGTTGATAACTGCTCTTTTTCAGTTGAGGAGGGAAGCATCACCGCCCTCATTGGTCCGAATGGATCTGGCAAGACAACGGTGTTCAATCTAATTACCGGTTATCTTCCATCCGATAGTGGCAAGGTTGAATTTTCTGGCTCATCTACCCATGGCGAGGGTCCGGGTAATCTTTATCGCAAGGGCCTTACTCGTACTTTTCAACAGGCCCGAGTATTCGCCGATCTCACGGTTCAAGAGAATCTGATAGTCGCGCGGGGCGGAACTTTAAGATCCTTCTTTGGCCGGCGAATTTCCATCGATGATCGAAGTCGTGCGGCCGAACTTCTAGAGGAGTTCAAACTCAGTCACGTGGCGGATCTGTATGCCAGTGAACTCTCGTGGGGGCAACGCAAACTGCTCGAGTTCGCATCAGTACTCATGAGCAAGCCTCGATTGGTTCTGCTTGATGAACCAACCGCAGGTGTCAATCCAATTTTGATCGAAACTATGGCAACCCACATACGTTCATACAATGAAGCAGGTGTCACCTTCCTCATCGTCGAACACGATATGAGTTTTGTAATGCGCGTATGTAATCCGGTGATAGTTCTCGATCGAGGTAAAACAATCGCCACGGGCGATCCCGAGACAGTGCAATCAGACCCCCGAGTGCTCGATGCATACCTTGGCGATTGAGGAAACTATGACTACGACAAATATTGCTAACTCAGGTTCTAGTCCTGAAGTGTTGCTGCAACTCATCAATATCGTTGCGGGCTATGGCTCAGGCATGGTCCTTAAGGGTGTGGATCTCACTCTCTATAAGGGCAATGTCATGTGTCTTATCGGGCCAAATGGTGCGGGCAAATCCACCGTATTAAAGACGGTCTCAGGCTTGCTCCCGCCGAAGGAGGGGCAGGTTCTCTTTGATGGCGCGGATATCGCACGCCAAACACCGAAGCAGAATTTGCGTAGGGGAATCGTCCACGTTCCACAAGAACGCTCACTTTTTCCTGGCATGAGCGTCTGGGATAACTTGTTGATGGGCGGATATCTCATTCGCAGTCGCACCGTTATTCAAGAGCGAATTGACGAGGCTGCGCATATTTTTCCTATTATTACGCAACGTCGTACCACTCACGCCGGTTCTCTCTCGGGCGGGGAGCAGAAACAGGTCGAACTCGCGCGCACCCTTCTTTTTGATCCAAAACTCATCCTGCTCGATGAACCATCTATTGGACTTGATCCAAAGTCGCGCCGATTAGTGTTCGAGGCCATCAGAGGTTTGGCTACTGCTGGTCGGACTATTTTGTTGGTAGAACAGAACGCGAGATCTGGATTGGCTGCGGCCGATCAGGGTGCAATTCTCGAGACTGGTCTCGTACGTATTACTGGAGCAGCAGCGACGTTGCTCGAAGATCCAGAAGTCGCCCGACTATATCTCGGTGCGTCCACTATGACTCGCCCGCCAATCAAGAAGCAAATAGGAGAGATGACATGACGAGTAATACAAACCCACATATCGGATGGATTGGTACGGGTCGCATGGGGTATGCCATGGTCTCTCGCCTGCTAAGTGCGGGTCTCAAGGTCAGCGTCTACAACCGCACGCGCGCCAAGGCTGAACCTCTTGCCGCATATGGCGCCGAGATCGTAGATACGATCTTGGAATTGGCAAAATGCGACATAGTTTTCTCCATGGTCTCAGAATCATCAGACCTGCTTCAGGTTACGACTGGAGTCGGAGGGGTGCTCACTCAGAAGCTCGCTCCAAGAATTTTGATTGATTGCTCGACAGTTAGTACTGAATCCTCCGAAGATGTCCGTCGCGCGGCTGCTGATCGTGGAACTAGTTATTTGGTCGCCCCCGTTTCTGGGAACGGCAAAGTCGTTAAAGCTGGAAAATTGACGATGATTGCCTCTGGACCCCGCGAAGTATTTGATGAGGTCGAACCAATTTTACTCCATATTGTTAAGGCAGCAACGTATGCCGGCGAAGGCGACCTCGCCCGCCTTGTAAAACTGGCACACAATATTTTTCTTGGAGTGGTTACGCAGTCGATGGCCGAGATTACCGTCTTCGCCGAAAAAGCCGGTGTTCCCCGCGCTGCGTTCCTGTCCTTCCTTAACGAATCTGTCATGGGATCTATCTTTACGCGTTACAAAACCCCAGCTTTTGTGAATTTGGATATGACTCCTACGTTCACTCCCGTGCTTCTGCGCAAGGATTTCGATCTGGGTCTTGCCGCTGCGCGAGATTTGGAAGTTCCGATGCCAATCGCCTCGGCAACGCATCAGATCGTTCAGCAGGCAGTCGGCCACGGAAACGTTGATATGGATTTTGCTGTGCTGCTCCTAGAACAAGCCGCCGCCTCAGGGATGTCATTGAAATCTGAAGATGTGAACGTTTCTGACGGACTCGAAATCGAATCCGTCTAATCCCAAAATAGATTGGCAGGATGAATCATGAAAAAAGAAGTGCCATTGGCTGCTCCAGGACACATGGGGGTGGACTACGAGTCCCGTGTTGATTTTGACCGACTTCGAAAGTATCGAATCGGGCGAGCAAAGAATGCGCTCAACAGCAGCGAATGCGGCGCCTTCTTGCTTTTTGACTTCTACAACATCAGATACACGACTCAGACGTGGATTGGTGGCGCCCTCGGCGACAAGATGACACGTTATGCCCTCTTAACACGCGATGGCGGCGAGCCGATGCTCTGGGATTTCGGCTCTGCAGTCCGCCACCATAAGTTGTACTCGCCCTGGCTTAAGGAAGAGAACAACCGCCCGGGAATGTTGGGAATGCGAGGCGCTGTCGCTCCGTCCGCGGGTTTAATGGAATCGGCCATCAAAGAGATTAAGTCGTTGCTAGTTGAAGCAGGTGTGGCGGATCTGCCTGTGGGCGTCGATATCGTCGAGCCTGCCTTTTTGTTTGAAATGCAGCGACAGGGTCTCAAAGTTGTCGATGCGCAGCAGTACATGTTGGACGCTCGAGTAATTAAATCCCTTGATGAAATCATGCTCTTGAACCAAGCGGCAGCGATGGTCGATGGCGTTTATCAGAATATTGTGGACGTGCTTAAGCCGGGCATTCGAGAGAATGAGATTGTCGCCTTGGCGAACAAGCGTCTTTACGAAATGGGCTCGGATCAGGTTGAAGCAATTAATGCGATCTCAGGTGATCGATGCAATCCACACCCACATAATTTCACGGACAGAATCATTCGCCCTGGGGATCAAGCCTTCTTCGACATTATTCATTCTTTCAATGGGTATCGAACCTGTTACTACCGCACTTTCTCGGTCGGAAGTGCGACGGCAAGTCAACGTGATGCCTATACAAAAGCCCGCGAATGGATGGATGCCGCGATTAATGTCGTGCGCGTTGGTGTTGGCACCGATGACATCGCCAGAGTTTGGCCGAAGGCAGAAGACTTTGGTTTTACCGACGAATTAGCCGCCTTTGGACTTCAATTTGGACATGGATTAGGTCTGGGACTTCACGAACGTCCGATTATCTCTCGCCTCAACAGCCTTGAAAATCCCATCGAAATCCAAGCAGGCATGGTTTTTGCGCTAGAAACCTACTGCCCGGCCTCTGACGGAGTCTCTGCGGCACGCATCGAAGAAGAGGTTGTGGTTACAGAAAGTGGCGTACATATCCTGACGAAATTCCCGGCGCAGGAACTCTTCATCGCAAATGAATACTGACGAGCCGAAGAAGAGTTAGGAAACTACTCTCTTCACTGCCGCAGCTACTGCGATAACGACGTTTGGATCAAAGACGCTCGGCACAATGAATGACGTGTTCAGCTGGTCAGCTGATACGCACCCTGCGATGGCCTCTGCAGTTGCAACAAGTAATTCATCTGTGATCTTGTGTGCATTGGCATCAAGGAGTCCGCGGAATATGCCCGGGAATGCCAGTACATTGTTGATTTGATTTGGGAAATCACTGCGCCCCGTTGCCACGATCGCCGCGTATTTACGAGCGATGTACGGATCAATCTCTGGATCAGGATTTGCCATGGCAAAGACGATGGAATCCTTAGCCATGGATGCAACATCAGCTTCCGTCATAATGTTGCCTGCACTGACGCCGATAAAGACATCAGCGCCCACTATCCCCTCTGATAATTTTCCAACGAAATCATGAGGGTTGCAGTTGTCTACAAACCACTGACGCATTGGATCCTTGGTAATCGTGGCACTGTTGATCGATCCCTTGGAATCGAAGGCAATAATGTTCTTTGCCCCGCTGATAGTGAGTAGGCGCGCGATTGCGGTGCCAGCAGCTCCGGCTCCGCTAATGACGATTTTGCAGTCACCGATATTCTTCTTCACTAATTTCAAGGAATTCGTGAGGCCGGCAAGCACGCAGACTGCTGTGCCATGTTGGTCATCATGAAAGACGGGAATATCAAGGAGTTCACGCAGTCGCGCCTCAACTTCAAAGCAGCGCGGTGCCGAAATATCTTCTAGGTTGATGCCGCCATAGACGGGTGCAATCAATTGCACAGTACGCACAATTTCATCGACATCTTGGGTATCCAGACAAACCGGCCAGGCATCGACATCGGCAAAACGCTTGAAAAGTACGGCTTTTCCTTCCATGACAGGCAGTGCCGCCTCAGGGCCAATATTTCCAAGACCGAGGACGGCCGAGCCATCTGTTACTACGGCGACGGTATTGCGTTTTATGGTTAGGCGCCGGGCATCGGTTGGGTCATCAACGATTGCCTGGCAGATGCGTGCCACGCCCGGGGTATAGGCGCGTGAGAGATCATCGCGGGTTTTCAGCGGGACTCGTGAGTGGATTTCTAGCTTGCCACCCAAGTGAAGAAGGAAAGTCCGGTCACTAACTTTTCGAACTGTCAGTCCTGGGTGCGCGCTGATGGCTTTAGTTATCTCCATTGCGTGGTCAGAGTTAATCGTGTCGCAAGTGACGTCCACAACCACCTTATCTGGCAGAGACTCGACTACATCTAGCGCCGTGATCGTCGCGCCAGCTTTAGTAATCGCGGCGGTGGCTTCAGCAACCGGTTGCGCGGAAGGCGCGCCTTCAACACGAATAGTGATGCCATACCCAGGACTAGTAGATGCCATGTTAAACAACTCCGTAAAGTCGGTCGCCCGCGTCACCTAGACCCGGCACGATGTAACCCTTTTCATTTAGTTTTGTATCAAGTGCTCCCGTGACCACCGTAATTGGGACAGGACAGTTTTCAAACGCCTTCTCCATATAGGCAACACCTTCAGGAGCAGCAATGATGCAGATTGCGGTGATTTCAGTTGCACCTAGGTCAATCAGATAGTTAACCGCGGCAACAAGAGTTCCGCCAGTAGCCAACATTGGATCCAGGATGAAGCATTGACGACCAGAGAGATCGTCAGGCAGACGGTTGGCGTAGGTGCTTGCCATCAATGTCTTCTCGTCACGAACCATTCCGAGGAATCCAACTTCTGCTGTCGGAACTAATCGCACCATTCCTTCGAGCATCCCGAGACCCGCCCGTAAAATTGGAACGACGACTGGTCGGGGGTCGGCCATTTTCTCACCCTGCGTGGTGACCACCGGAGTCTTGATTGTGACTGTTTTCGTGCGCACTTCGCGCGTTGCCTCATATGCGAGCAATGTCACTAGCTCTTCGACTAGGCGACGAAACGTCGGAGATTCGGTGGTTTCATCGCGCAATACCGTTAATTTGTGTGAGATGAGCGGGTGATTTGCGACGTGGACTTTCACGCTCCATACCTTACAGGTCTTTTCTTCTCAAGAAATGAGTGTCAAAATGCGACTTGAGAGTTTGCGAATTGGGGGCGGTGATGAGTGAAGAAGTTGATATCGCTGTGGCTGCCTGGCATGAAGATGGGCGGTGGAATCTTGCGAAACTCCCCAATCCGCATGATCTGGCTCACATAATTGATCGACTGAAAAGTCAACAGACCAATGGTGGGGCAGTTGCATTGATCGCCATCGATGAAGAGTTCTTCATCGTAATCCGAGTTCTTGGCGCTCACATAAGTATGTTCCTAAGTGATGTTACCTGCGCGTTCGATTATGAAGTCGCATCGGATTTTATTGAATTGGCCGACTTGCCTTCTCCTGATGAAGAGGATGAACCCTTACCGGTGGGTCATTTGGATATTCTGGCCGACCTTGGCATGAATCATATGGAGATTTCGGCTCTCTGCGATGACGCAGAACTATTTCCAGATGAGCAGTTAGACGCGATCGCAACAAGGCTGGGTTTCGGGGAAGAATTTCGTGAATTATTGAATCTATGAATTATGAAGATGCGATGGCGATGGCCATTGAGATTGCGAAATCGGCGGCCAAAATAAGTGGTGACGTGCCTGTCGGTGCCGTGATTCTAAATCAAGATAACGAAGTGGTAGCAATGGGCAGCAATGAACGTGAGATGAACCATGACCCGACGGCTCATGCTGAGATCGTTGCGATGCGGAAGGCATCTGAGGCAATAGGAAATTGGCGCTTGGAAGATCACACACTTGTGGTCACTCTCGAACCGTGTGCGATGTGTGCTGGCGCAATTGTCCAGTCACGAATTTCCAGGGTTGTATTTGGTGCCTGGGATGAAAAGGCTGGGGCGGTCGGTTCAGTATGGGACCTATTAAGAGACTCGCGTGCCCTAACCAAACCTGAAGTCATTTCGGGCGTTCTCGCTTCTGAGTGTGCCCAACTGCTGCGATCATTTTTCCAATCGCAACGAAAAGGAAATTAGTTACTGTATCCTCGGCTCTGGTGGCGTGTCTGAGCGGCCAAAAGAGCACGCCTCGAAAGCGTGTGTTGGGGAAACTCAACCGTGGGTTCAAATCCCACCGCCACCGCCAGGGGGATCCGCAAAAATCCGAGGCTTTTTTGGTCGAGCATCCGCAAAAGTCCTGAGCGTGTTGTGACCTTCTTCGATTTATTGCCTTCCTTATTAGCTACAAGGAATGCATGGGACGATCAGGAAAGCCTGCTAA
>JBBRSY010000014.1:0-28155 GCA_038244965.1 Candidatus Nanopelagicales bacterium
GAGAGGAGTCACCCATCATCGACGAGTCTTTGTTTGGCCCGTCATTTGAATTGGTAATTGCCCAAGCACGGCCGAGGGCCAAAACTGCGACGACTGCGATGACTGCGGAAATTCCGGTTGATCTCTTCATGAGTTGTACTGCCTCTCTTCGTGAACCGATGTAATAACTATTTCGCACGAATCTCTCGTTTGAAGGAATTTTAGATCTAGTTTCCATAAAGAAAATCTTGACCATTTCTTTACTTTTGCTCGGTTGAATACATACATATCGGGTGCACAGTGCAATCACCAAGAGCAAAGGAGTACGACAATGATGGATTGGGGTTCGGGTTGGAATGGTTCTGGATCTAATTGGGTATTAATGGGCGGGATGATGCTTTTCTGGATAGCGGTGGTTGGACTTGGAATATGGCTGGTTCTGCGAGTGACTGACCGAGATCACAAGCAAGTAAAGAGTATCGATACACCCAGAGCCATATTGGATCGCAGATTTGCCAGCGGGGAAATATCGGTTGAGCAGTATGCTGCGGCTCGCAAACTCATCGAGGCGCATGATCTATCAGCACATTGATTTCCAAACTAGACGTGCCAAGCGCCTAGAATTGCGAAATGATCCGACCTAGCCGAGTGCTCATCGTCGACGACGAAGTGCCATTGGCGCAAATCATCGCAAGTTATTTTAAGAAGGATGGCTTTGAAGTCCTTACCTCACATGATGGTTTGGAGGCGGTGAAAGTCGCGCATGATTTTCAGCCAGATTTCATCGTTCTAGACCTCATGTTGCCCGGGCTTGATGGCGTAGAAGTGTGCAAGGAAATTCGCAAATTCTCCGATGCATACATCATCATGTTGACAGCTCGGGATGAGGAAATGGACAAAGTCGTCGGCCTAGCCGTGGGTGCGGATGACTATATGGTCAAGCCGTTCTCAACAAAGGAACTTATCGCCCGAGCCCATGCCATGTTACGTCGGCCCCGCCTGGTGAAAAACGAAATTTCAATGGAGAGCATTACGCTGGGCGATTTGATTATTAATGCCGATACTCGATCCGTACAGATCAGCGGTCAACTGGTAGAACTTACTCGGACCGAATTTGATCTACTGCTTGTCATGGCGCGCCGGCCAAAGGTCGCGTATTCGCGACGTCAGCTATTAGATGCGGTTTGGGATGAGAGTTGGTACGGGGATGACCATGTTGTTGATGTACACGTGGGGCACTTACGGAAAAAAATGGATGATTTAGCACCGCTGAAAAGTTATATACACACCGTTCGGGGCGTGGGATATTCGGTTCATGAAGTGATCCGATGAAGAATTTGCGGCTGGCAACAAAACTTCTGATTGCTCAACTTGTGATACTTGGGGTAGGCGCCGTAACGATCTCGATAACCGCTTATCTGGTCGCCCCCGGATTATTCAGCCATCACCTGGCCCAATTGGGCGATAACTCTCCAATGCTGCAAATTCATACCCACGAAGCTTTTAATTCAGCAATGTCGCGATCCTTGGTGTTTGCTGGTATCGCCTCTCTCATCGCCACTTCGTTAATTGGCTGGGTATTCGTTCGTCGAGTTGCTGATCCCATCGAACAGTTAGCCAACGCGGCAGATAGTTTGGCGGACCGGGTGTATCCCGTCGAACTACCTTCGGGCGGATTTAGTCGTGAAATGCGCAAACTCAATGACGCCTTTGAGCGTATGTCTGGTGATCTCCAACTTTCCGAAGAACGTCGAGTTAACTTGTTGGCGGATTTAGCTCATGAGCTCCGTACGCCGCTAGCCACGATTAACGCATATATCGACGGGTTGGAAGACGGCGTCGTTCCGGCCGATGCTGAATCGTGGTCCACTTTAAGGCTGCAAATATCGCGTTTGAATCGATTAGTAGAAGACCTAAAAGCCGCATCAGCGGCCGATGAGCATTCGATTTCGATGAATTTTGTGGCAGTTGATCTTGATGAGTCGATTCGTTCTGCGATGTCCATCTTCATAGCGCGTTGTGAAGTTGAGGCAAAAGAACTCCGATATCAGAAATCGTCGGAAAAATTACTTGTCAATGCCGATATGGAGCGGCTCGGGCAAGTCTTCAGCAATCTCTTGGACAATGCATGTCGTCACACATCAACCGGCGGCATTATCGAGATCAGCGTCACCGATCGCGGAGCGGAATTTGCGGTGGAGGTTGCTGACAATGGGACTGGTATTAAACAAGACGCTATTGGTCGAGTATTTGAACGGTTTTATCGGGAGGATCCTTCACGAAGAGTTGATAACACCGGAAGTGGTCTGGGGCTGACGATTGCTCGCAATATCGTGGAACTTCATCGGGGAACAATCGTGGCGACGAGTCCAGGTCGCCTCGGCGGGGCAACCTTTCAGATCGTCTTACCGAAACTCTCCTAGGCAGATTGCTGAGTCGGCCCGAAAGATAAATGGCTCTCTCTACCGTTAGTTTGCTCTGCTAACTCGCCGGAGTAGTGTGCGCCCTCTGCCCATCGAAGGCTGTAGCACAATCTATGCTGCAGAACCAATAGTCCTGTCCATCCACCGTGCGATGCGCCGCTGCTGTTGCGGGGTCGACAGACATGCCACAGATCGGATCAATGGTGGTAGCCGCAGAGCCAGTCGACGCTGTTGAGGTGCCGGTTTCTTCTGCTTCATAGGCTTCCATTCCCTCATGCGTCACGCTCCCACCTGCAAAGCGTTTCGGGTTGGCGACGAAACGGTCTTTGCAACGATCTGAGCAGAAGTGGATCATGATCCCTTCGTGCATTGTCATGGCGGGCGCATCCGCGGTGCGCACCTGCATTCCGCAGACGGGATCAATGGCGTAACCAACGCCACCGCCGAACTTCGCACGGTTGCGCGCTAACCACCACACAACAATCGCAATCATGATGAAGACGATATTGAGAAATGTCGTGTAGTTCCATTCGAAGTGGGCCTGCTTAATGCTAATGGAGCTATGCGCCGGAATGCCTCCGAACAGACCGAATATTCCTTCGGTCAACAGGCCAGCGATTGCCATTGCCACGTAAAAGAGGGCGACGATTCGCACGGTCAGTTTGGTACCGTAGAACTTTCGGTAGATCAGGATCAATGGCATCGCGATTAAGTCGGCAAAGATAAAGGCGATCACTCCGCCGAAACTGATGCCACCGGACCACAATGCCGCTGCTAGCGGCACATTGCCAACTGAACAGACCCAACTGATGACGGCAATCAAGGGACCAACAAGAGCATTTTCCAAACTCGTCCAGATACCGTGTCCATGTAGAAAAAGCGCGTTCCAGAAGTGATTCGGCACGAGGGCGGCGAGAAATCCCGCGATCACGTAGCCGATGACCAGTTCCTTGCGCAGCATCGTCACATCCGCGACAGCGTAACTTGAGGCGTCAGACCAAGCTGCCTTGGATCCAAATTTATCTTTCATTGCGGTGTGTTCTAGTTCATTTTGTCGTTCCTGGCTCACTCCGGTCATTGCGGTGTGATCGTGATCCCCAGGCACCGGTCTAATTAATCGCTCCCGAGCCGCTGAGACGAGCGTCTTTGTGAAGACGAATCCGCCTGTCAGTGCGAGCAACACGATCATGATGGGACCGCCGATGAATTCAGCCGCCATGAACTGCCAACCCAACAGAATTAGCAACACGAGTCCCAATTCGACCACGAGGTTGGTTGAGGCAATCATGAAGATCATTGCAGATGTGAAGTCCGCGCCCTTTGCAAACAACGACTTCGTCATAGCAGATGCGGCATAGGAGCAACTCGAGGAAGCCATGCCGTAGGCCGATGCGCGAAGCGTTGCACGTGGACCATGATCGCCAAGCTTCGCCAACATTTTCTCTTTGGGTATGAAAGCTTGCACTACCCCAGAAAGTGTGAAGCCAAGTACTAGCGCCCAAAGTGTCTCCCAGAACATGAAAAACCCCTCGTGAAGTCCACTGCCTATATTGGTTATAATCGGGGTAGCGGTTAGTAGCGATCTCATGCTTGTATCAAATGCGCACTGGCCGCGTTCGTGTCCGTGTATCGAGGCGTTGACATGGGTTACCTCTCCGTTATTCTCACCATACCCTTGGTAGGTAACTTCAGCAAACCAGGGTTCGGCCCGTGGTCCCATGCTCTGGCGGCTCACTATTCGCACCGTTTTCTAAGCCAAAGACGCCTAGTTTGAATTGACACCTTCAACCCCTGAAGTTATCGTGAAAAAGGAGTAGGCAACTTGGCTTACAAATTATCGCTGGCCTGAAGATTCCATCAATGCAGGCTCGCTAGTAGTAGGAGAGAGAATCAATGAAGAAACTTTTTGTTTTCGATTTGGATGGGACACTTGCCGCGAGCAAGTCATCCTTAGGAAGCGAGATGGCCGAATTACTTCATGAACTTCTGGGCGTTATGAGGGTTGCCGTTATTTCTGGCGGTACCTGGTCGCAATTTCATGAGCAGCTTCTCGCTAATCTTCCAAACGATGAACGCCTAAAGGAGCTTTCGCTACTTCCGACTTGTGGCACTCAATTTTATCAATACGTAGGACACTGGTCCAAAATTTATTCGGAAGACCTGAGCAAAGCCGAGCGAGAGAAAATTATTGTTTCGTTGAAGCAGGCCTTCAAGGAATCCGGCATCAAAATTGAGAAGGTATGGGGGGAGGCCATTGAGGATCGTGGAAGCCAGATCACTTTGTCGGCCCTCGGGCAAGATGCCCCGTTAAGTGAGAAGCAGCAGTGGGACCCAGATTTCGTTAAACGGCGGAAAATTGTCGCACTTCTTAAACCCTTGATCCCCGAATTTGCAATTAACATGGGCGGCACTACATCAATAGATATCACGTTGCCCGGAATTGATAAGGCCTACGGAATTGGCAAACTTCGCGATCACCTGCAAATTTCAATTGCCGAAATGCTCTTTGCAGGCGATGCCGTTTTCCCTGGCGGCAACGATTTTCCGGCGCAAGTGGCGGGCGTGGATTCCATACTTGTTAGGGATCCAACTGAAACGGCCCGAGTAATTCAGACAGTGCTTGCCTGCTACGGCGACTCTTCGAAACAAATAAAGTCACCTAGGTTGGCGTGATGAGTGCGTTTAAGATGCGTCCCCTGGACTTTGTTATTGAACCCGAAGTTGGCAATCCGCATGAGGTAGAGGGCATCCTTAATCCAGCTGCCACCCGTGGCCCCGATGGCGAGCTCTATTTATTTCCAAGAATCGTTGGCGCAGGCAACTTTTCGCGAATTGGCATTGCCAGGGTCCTCTTTAATAAGGCTGGTGACCCCTGCGGCATTGAGCGGCTTGGTATCGCCCTCGAGCCCGAAATGCCTTACGAATTGCGGCCGAATGGGGCAGGTGGTTGCGAAGACCCCAGGGTCACATACGTGGAGCCTTTGCAATGTTATGTGATGACATATACGGCTTTTTCTCCCGAGGGTCCAAGAGTCGCTCTGGCCATGTCCCATGATTTGCTACATTGGCGTCGATTAGGACTCGCCAAATTCCACTCGTATGAAGGGATGACGTTCAGTGGAATTGATAATAAAGACGCTTCATTTTTTCCGGTGAATATTCCGAATCCGACGACTCAACCCGAACTTGCAATGCTGCATCGGCCACTTTTTCCAGCCACCCTTTCGCAGAGAACGATGGCCTTGGAGGTGGATCAGAAAAGAAATCTTCATGACGAGAGCATCTGGATCTCGTATAGTCCAACAGTTCGCTCTCGTAGTGAGCCGCAGCGCATAAAAAAGTTCACTTCGTTGCACAGACTGGCCGCTCCGATCTCGCCGTGGGAGACGCTCAAAATCGGGGGAGGAACGCCGCCGATTTTGACTAAACATGGGTGGCTCGTTGTCTACCATGGCGTGGACGAGTTTTTACAACCAAAAACTCACACTGAACAACTCAACTATTCGGCAGGTGTAATGGTGCTCTCAAAGGAACATCCACAAATTGTGCTTTACCGCTCTCCTACTCCAGTGCTCAAGCCCAAACCATCAACGCAACGACGCGGAACCCCTGCGAATGTGGTTTTTCCATCTGGAATCGATCGACGCGATGATCTCGGTCAACCCGATCGCTTCGATATTTATTATGGAATGGATGACTTTCGTATCGGCGTGGCCCGCCTGGATATCCCCGAAGTTCTTCCAAGTACTGGAATAGCAAAAGCTGCAGAGCGACTGTAGCGTGACATTATGACAATTTTTCCAGTCCAGCAACGTACCTCATGGCAAGCCCTCGAATTGCACTTCGCTCAAATTTCTGGCACTCATCTGCGCACTCTATTTGCGCAGGATCTTGGCCGCGGAGAGAAGATGAGTGTCGAAGCGGAGGGCATATACCTGGACTACTCCAAAAACCGAATCACGGAAGAGACTATTCGCCTATTACTCGACCTGGCCGAGGAGTCCGGTGTGGAGCAGCGACGGGATGCGATGTTTCGAGGAGATCACATCAACGTCTCTGAAGATCGGGCGGTTCTCCACGTTGCGCTGCGAATGCCCAAGGAGGCTTCCCTGCTTGTCGATGGCGTCGACGTCGTTCGTGAAGTACATGCTGTGTTGGAGAAAATGTCCGATTTCGCAATTCGAGTCCGATCGGGCGTATGGCGGGGTCACTCGGGTAAACGGATAAGGAACATAATCAATATTGGGATCGGCGGATCGGATCTGGGTCCGGTTATGGCCTATGAGGCCTTGCGCCACTATTCGCAGCGTGATCTTACTTTCCGTTTTGTATCCAACGTCGATGCGACAGATTTGGTCGAAGCCACTCGTGATTTGAACGCAGAGGAAACGCTCTTCATTATTTCCTCCAAGACATTTGGAACAATCGAAACGCTAACAAACGCCAATTCAGCACGGAACTGGCTGGTTGAGCAACTTGGGGATGCATCGGCGGTTGCAAAACATTTCGTGGCAATCTCCACAAATGAAGAGAGAGTTGCCGCGTTCGGTATCGACACGATGAACATGTTTAGATTTTGGGACTGGGTGGGTGGTCGCTACTCAATGGACTCTGCCATTGGCTTATCGACAATGCTCGCGATTGGCCCCGAACAATTCAAGGATCTGCTGGCCGGCTTTCACGCGATGGATGAACATTTTAGAACTACGCCGCTCGAAAAGAACCTACCCATATTGATGGGTCTAATTGCGGTATGGAATAGAAATTTCTTGGGCTGTCCAACTGTTGGTGTTATGCCCTATGACCAGTACCTCAAGCGACTACCAGCCTACTTGCAGCAACTCACGATGGAGTCAAACGGCAAACATGTCAGTCTTGATGGAGGTTCCATCGACTCTCCAACTGGAGCAGTCTACTGGGGAGAGCCAGGAACAAATGGCCAGCACAGTTTCTATCAAATGATTCATCAGGGCACGACCATCATTCCCGTTGACTTAATAGTATTTGCCAAGAGTCTCAATCCCCTTGGCGCGCATCACGACATCCTTTCCTCTAATGTATTTGCGCAGGCAATGGCCCTTGCATTTGGCAAGACTGAGGCCGAGGTGCGCAGTGAGGGAACGCCCGAACATGTGGTCGCCCACCGCGTTATGGAAGGTAACCGACCTACAAATGTGTTGATGGCTGAAGTTCTCACACCGCGACTACTCGGCTCGCTAATCGCGTTATATGAACACTCAGTCTTTGTCCAAGGTGCAATCTGGGGGATCGATTCGTTTGATCAGTGGGGGGTGGAATTAGGCAAGGCCTTGGCCGTTGATATTGCTCCCGACCTGGAAAATGCCAGCGCTTCTGCATTAAAGCACGATTCTTCAACGAATGCGCTCATAGCGCGCTACCGAAGACTTAAGACATGAGCAAAGTCCGACTCGTGCTCTCCGATGTTGACGGCACGTTAATCACGCCGGAGAAGGTCTTGACTCAACAATCGATTCTTGCGGTGCAGCAACTCGGTGCGGCTGGAATCCTCTTTGCGATTACTAGCGGTCGTCCGCCACGCGGTATTTCGATGTTTATTGAGCCATTGAACCTGACGACCCCGCTGGCGGCTTTCAATGGCGGAGTAATGGTAGATAGCGCCATGAAAACGATTGAACAACGAACAATCAAGGATGGACTTGTCGCTCCGATAATTGAATTGCTAAATGCGCATGGCATGTCGATCTGGGTGTATCAAGGTGCTAACTGGTTCGTTCTAGATGCGAAGGGTCCACACATACAAAGTAATTCGTTGTCCTGCCAACTTGAGCCAATCGAAATTGCAACTTTTGAATGTATCGGAGGGGAAGTCATCAAAATAGTGGGGGTGAGCGATGACGTTTCCATACTGGCCGCAGCTCGCTCGGCGATGCGAGAGCAGTTTGGCAACCAAGTGTCTGCCACAAATTCGTCCTCCTACTATCTCGACATTACCAATCCCGATGCCAACAAGGGGATAGTCGTCGATTTCCTTGCGGCTCGATTCAAAATTGATGTCGAGGAAATAGCGACCATTGGCGATATGGAAAATGACATTTTAATGTTCTCGCATTCAGGTTTGAGTATTGCGATGGGCAACGCTGGTATTGATGTTAGAAGTGCCGCGAACGAGTTGACGCGGCGAAATGACGCAGAAGGCTTCGCCTATGCTATGAACAATTTCATTCTTAACTAGACGCTTTTCAACGTACCTAAATTAGAAAGCTATCTGCCTGAAAATCCATTTGCAACACGAGCGAGCCATGAGGTTCGCTCATCTCCGCCTCGCTCTTCAATTCGGTCAGCGCTTCGATACGCCAGATACAGGCCCCTAACACCGAGCCATCGAACTGGTTCTGGCTCCCAAGAGCGAGCTAAGTGGCCGACCCAAGGCAGATGAGTCCGATCGGTGTCTTGGCCAGTGACTAAATCCGCCATGGTGCGGCCTGCCATATAAGCGGCCAACACACCTTGGCCGGTGTAGCCGCCTGCCCACGCAATTCCGGTCCTCGCGTCGAATTCAACTGTGGGAGAGAAATCTCTTGCAACGCCCAAAATGCCCGACCAGGAGTGGGTAATTTCGGCACCTCTTGTGGCTGGAAAAAGTCGATGCAACATTTTGATAAGTGAAGTTGTCGTGGCATCGGGGACGCGACCGGCCATATCAAATCGATTTCCATAACGATATGGGATTCCGCGACCGCCTAAGAGGATTCGATTGTCGGCGCTGCGTTGCAGGTAAACGTAGGAGTGGGCTTCATCAGATATGACTTCCGCACCCTTCCATCCGATTTGATCCCAGACCGATTGAGCAAGTGGCGCTGTAGAAATCATCGAACTATTCATCGGCAGAAGTCGGCGTGCAAGGTGGGGGAGCGTTGCGGTATAGCCCTCCGTGGCTCGAATGACAAACTTTGCGCGCACCGCTCCCAATGTGGTCGTGACCAGGTGAGGTTCAATATTTATCACGGATGAATTTTCGTAAATAGTCGCACCGAGTTTTTCCACCGTTGCGGCCAGGCCATGGACCAATTTTGTGGGATGTACTCTTGCTACGTGGGGCGTGAACGCTCCAGCAACTGCGCCAGCAATGACGACTTTCTCCTTGAGTTCTCCGACGGGGAGCATTCGCATGTCGTCTTCGGTGGCACCCCAGATGCGCCCCGCCGCCACGGAGTCTTGCAATCGCTTTGCTTGTGCCGGGTTAGTTGCCACTCTTAGACAGCCATCCTTAACTGCGTCAGCATCAATGCCTTCGACACGTAGAACATCCAGGACTTCATCTACGCCAGCTTCAAATGCCTTCACCTGATCTATTACTGCTTGTTTGCCCGAATGATTTGCCAGATTTTCTAAACGACCATCAAAGGCGCCCGATAGCCATCCGGCATTTCGTCCAGAAGCTCCATAGCCAACGTTCTTTGCTTCCACTATCACGATCGACAGCGCTGGGTCGATTTTTAGTAGCCAGTAGGCGCTCCAAAGGCCGGTGTATCCAGCACCTACAATTACAACATCGCAATCCAGATTTCCCACCAAGGTCTTGCGCGCGACCTGCGGAAGTCGAAAATGAACGCCCGCGTCAGATTTGTGATCCCACCACAGTGGTCCCTCATGCGAAGGAACTTTCCTAGTCATCACATGCTTACACTAATGTCACGATGACCCAAGTTGTGATTGCCCCTGACTCCTTTAAAGGGTCTGCGACCAACTCAGAAATCGCTGCTTGGTTGCGCGAAGGCTGGTTGTCGATCCGTCCCGCCGACACAGTTATCTGTATTCCAATGGCAGATGGTGGCGAAGGCACGCTAACGACGATTGCCGGCCAGCGCGAAGATGCGGAAGTCTCGACACTCTCCGTGATCGGCGCTGATGGGCGAAGCAATCGGGCCCAGTGGATTCTCTTGGATGACGGGACCGCGGTGGTCGAACTCGCACTGACTTCTGGAATCACTCACATGAAGACCTTGGACCCGTTAGGTGCGCACACCTTTGGCTTGGGTCAACTATTGAGCGAGGTTCGCCGTCACCCTGATGTTGAAAGAATCCATGTTGCACTTGGGGGATCAGGTAGCACAGATGGGGGAACCGGCGCGCTGCGAGCGTTGGGGTTTCGATTTCTCGATGGCAACGCAGATGAGATCGCCCTGGGCGGAGGCGGCCTTAACGATTTGGTAGAAATTGATGCCACGAATTTTTTACATCCTCCTAGGGATGGAGTTCTTTGTTTGGTGGATGTATCAAATCCGCTGTTGGGTGATAAAGGTGCAGCAGCAATTTTTGCCCCGCAGAAGGGCGCAAATGCCGATCAAATCCAGATTTTGGAAAATGGCTTAAAAAAATTTGCGGAGGTAACTGGGTTCTCCGATTCTCCGGGAAGTGGCGCCGCCGGTGGAACTGCGTATGGATTGCGCGCCGGGTGGGGTGCAAAAATTGTCTCAGGGGCTGCGGCAATTTCGGAAATGGTGGGATTACCTGAGGCGATCGCAGCGGCTGATTATGTCCTTACTGGCGAAGGCCGATTGGATGAGCAGAGTTGGGGCGGCAAAGTGGTGGGGTATGTGCGCTCGCTTGCAAACGCGTTGGGCAAACCAGTGGGATATTGCGTCGGCTCATCCGGCATCGATTTTCCGGAAGATGCCTTCGCGACAATTGATCTGGCGATCTTGTCAGGCTCAATGGAAGCATCGCTGGCCGATCCAAAAACATGGATTGTGAGGGCCGGCAAAGAGATAGCCAGAGCTAGCCGCGTTTATGGGAAAGAGAGGTAAAAGTGAGGAGAATTCGCGAGAACGTGAGGGAATCGTGACTGGTCGTTTGTAAAGTTCAGGCGCACGGTAAATACCGAGCAATTCCGGTTTCGATGGCAATCCCTGTCACCGATTTTTCCCCTGAAAAGTGTGAAGGTCATGGTTGCAATGTTTCGGTTCTTCCTCAGATTAATCAAGAAAGAGCACCTACTTTTGTCACGTTATGAAAGAACGCATCCACATTTCTTCTGGTACGCCGGCATTGATGCTCTTCTCTCCGTTGCACTAGTCTTCGGCGGCTTCCAGGTTGCCCAAGCTGGATCTTCTTGGAAGGCTAATAACCTCAAAGTGCAAGATGCTGGCGTAAAGTCATTGTCGACAAACGAAGTTCTTGATCGTGTCCAACGTGGAAATTTGAAGGCATATTGGTTAGGCACAATTTCGGGTGCAATGTACACCTTTGAGGTTAAATCCAGATCTGAGAGTGCCCTCACCTACTTGGTTGGGGGAGGTGATGACTTGCAAGATATCGCTCTATCCAAATTGATAATTCGAACTTTTAACTCGTACGGAACTTATTCGAGAAACCTACATCCAGCAATCTCCACGAACGCGGAGACCGTCGTTGACTACGCGAACTATACCCTGCACTTAGATTCCAATTTTATGCAGACTGCGACAATCGTATTCAAGGATTCACCGCAAGTCGTTGTCATCAATTACCCGGAAACCCATTCGCAATCTTCCATGGTGCAGGATGCGAGCGCGCTCACCTTAATGTAATAATTAGGCGACCAAGATCGATCGCTTAGAAAGCCCCATAAAGTAGCCTTCTATTAAGGTTTTTGGCGGTTTATCAGGCGAAATAGCTGCACCAAGTGTGATAAAAAGTGGCGTGAAATGTTCGACGCTGGGATGAGCGTAAGGCATGCCTGGGGCTTTGGATCGAAAGTTTGCCAGTTCATCGACATCACCGGTTGCTAATGCATGCGCGGCCCAGGCATCGAAATCACTCGACCACGCGGGTGCCTCGGCGTCCGTTCTCCAGTCGCGCAGGTAGGCAAGACCGTGGGTCATAAAGCCCGACCCGATAATGAGAACTCCCTCGTCGCGTAGTGGTTGTAATCGCTTTCCCAATTCCATTAACAAGAATGCATCTGACGTCGGCATAGACATTTGCAGCACTGGAATATCGGCAGCGGGATACATGATCTTTAAAGGTACCCAGGCGCCGTGGTCGAGCCCGCGATTGCTCTGGTGGATTGACTCGCTGTTCGGCATCAGCGCCGCAACTTTTTGTGCCAGCGCGGTTGCATCGGGAGATTCGTAGGTCATCTGGTAGAACTTCTGCTCAAATCCGGAAAAGTCATAAACCAGGGGAGTATTGGCCGCGGAATTGCTCAAGGTGATTGGTGCCGATTCCCAATGCGCCGAAACAATTAAAATCGCCTTCGGCCTAGGCAGATCTCTGGCTATCTGGGTCAGTTGCGCCGTCCAGATCGGATCATCAAGCAGCATCGGCGCGCCATGGCCGATGTAGAGCGCGGGCATTTTTGTCGCCATGCCGCAATCATATCAAAAATAGTTGAAAGTTCAACTACCTCCCATGGCCTGAGGTAGAGTCATCGATGATGGGTAGGCTGACCCGCGTGAGCGAGCTTTCCGACCAGGTGCGCCTGGCCCTAGATGCTGCTGTTGCGGCAATTGGCGGGTCACCACGCGCGGGCCAGATCGAAATGGCCGAAGCCGTTGCCAACGCCCTCTCGGACCGTCATCACCTGATGGTTCAAGCCGGCACTGGCACGGGCAAATCGCTGGCTTATTTGGTTCCAGCCCTCGTCCATGGCAAAAAGGTTCTGGTTGCCACGGCGACGTTGGCTTTGCAGCGCCAATTGGTAGAGAGGGATCTGCCCAGAATTGTGCCGGCGCTATCGAAAGTTTTGGGGCGCGAGATTACTTTTGGAATCTACAAGGGCGTCGGCAATTATGTCTGCTTGCAGAAAATGAACAGCGAAGGCGACGATCCCGATGGTGCCGCCGTTCTGGAAGTCAGCAGTTTAGAACGCGATGCCCAGCGCTTGCACGCATGGGCGAGAACGCCGGGGGTAAGCGGGGATCGAGATGACGCACCCGATGTAGATCGTCGTGTCTGGGCTGCCAATTCACTCTCTGGGCGCGAATGTGTCGGCGCAGATGTGTGCGCTTACGGTCATCAATGTTTTGCTGCGATTGCAAAAGGCAAGGCGCAGAGCGCCGATGTTGTAGTTACCAACCACACTTTGCTAGCAATCGAAATTGTTGATTCGCATCCGATCTTGCCCGAACGCGATGCCGTGATTTTGGATGAAGCCCACGAGTTTATGGATCGCACTACGCAAGCCGTAACGGAAGAACTAACTGGTCCGCGGGTGTCGCGTGCGGCGGCTATGGCCAGAAAACATATGCCGGGCAAAGCCTCTGATGCCCTGACGAAAGCGGCGGATTCTTTCAATGATGCGATGGCGGGATATGGCCAACGCGTCAAGTACGAAACTAATCTGCAGGGCCGTCTCACGGAAATGCCATCTGAATTGGAAGCCCCAATAAGGAAAGTGCGGGAATCTGCCCAAGCGGTCCTTGCATTGATTGCGGCTGATGAAGAGATTGTGGATTCTGACTCGATCGCTGAGCGCGCTCGTGTCAAGGGCGCTGTAAATGAAGTTTCCACTACGGCCGCCAAGATCTTGAAAATGGGAACGGGCCAAGTACTCTGGTACGAGCCCACTTTTTCTACACTGCACCTTGCCCCGCTCACCGTCTCCTCTGTTCTGCGCAACAACTTGCTCACCAAGTCGCCCGTCATTGCCACCTCTGCTACGTTAACTGTCGGTAAGGGATTTGAATCGATGGCCAGAAATATTGGTTTTATAGTCGATGATGACATCGATGTTGAAGTCGATGAGGGAGATATTGATCCCAGCAATGTGCAGATGTTGGATGTGGGTTCACCTTTTGATTTCGCCAACCAAGGAATTCTTTATCTACCCAAGCACCTGCCCGAGCCGGGCAGGGAAGGACCGAGTTCAGAGGCGCTGACCGAATTGGGCGAGTTGATAGATGCCGCGGGTGGGCGCACACTGGCACTCTTCTCATCTTGGCGTGGGGTTGAAGCAGCCGATGCGCACTTGCGCAAAGCGCTGGCGGAGTTGCCGATCAAGATCATCACTCAACGGCGCGGAGATGCTGTTGGGCCATTGGTTGAACGCTTTGCCAAGGATGAGACTTCGATTCTTCTGGGCACGATCAGCCTCTGGCAGGGTGTAGATGTACCAGGGTCCTCCTGCATCCTGGTTGCCATTGATCGAATCCCTTTCCCGCGCCCGGATGATCCAGTGATGTCGGCGCGATCAGCTGAGGTTGATGCCGCCGGTGGTAGCGGTTTTATGAAAGTCTCGATGCCGCGAGCGGCGCTGATGTTGGCGCAGGGTACCGGACGGTTAATTCGTTCTATGGATGACCGTGGCGTGGTGGCGATTTTGGATTCGCGCATTGTGACCAAACGCTACGGGTCAATTCTCTTAAACTCGATGCCACCGTTGTGGCGAACATCTGATGCCGCAACCGTGAAGGAATCATTGCGGGCATTGCATCGCTCTTATGCGGATAGCAAAAAAGCCTAAAAATCCCGCTCTAATATTGCGTGTACTGCAGGCCACGATTTGGCGAAACTGGGATGCAATTGCATTGAATCTATCTCATCCCAATTGACCCAACGCAATTCCTGTGATTCATGATTCATTTCATGCGGAAATAAGTCAGCCGCCGCGGTTGCAATGACCGTGTCATAACGCCAATCACCGTGATCATCGTCGTGAGTGCAGTAAATACTTACGAGACGCGGGTCAATTCCGGTTTCCTCGACGGCCTCACGTAGCGCAGCATCAATAACGCTTTCGTGAGAATCGCGCGCGCCACCAGGAATTCCCCATGTGTCACCGTTGTGTACCCACTCGGCGCGATGTTGAAGCAAGATGGTGCGATCACGTACGAGTAGCAGTCCGGCAGCGCCATGTAATCCCCAATGTTTTCCGCCGCATCGACATTGGACCCAGCCATCTCCATCGCGATGCACCATGGGCTCACTTTATGCCTACTCACTCCTTCTTTCCACAACACCGAGATTTTCACGCAAGCCTGGTTGCGCGCACTTCTACCCTGCGCCCATGGTGCATGTAAAAGTAGAAATTATCGCGGTGGCGCTGATCTGTCCCTTACTCCTGCTTTCTGCGAGTATCCCGATCGATTCTGCGCAAGCGGGCGACTGTGCGAGCAAGGCATGTATTGATGTATATGTTCAAAATGGTCAAATCATTATTGAAGGCCATAAAGGAAGCGGTCCGAAAGCCATTGTCACGCACAAACCCGCGCCGCGAATTGTCCCGAAAGTGAAGGTTGCGCCTTCGCCCAGACCAACGGTCAGGTCCACTTACATTGCTCCAAAGAAGGTGCTAGTGAAAAAGCCGGACGCTCGGAAAGTTGCGCGCAAAGTTGCTAAGCCACTTTCCCTTAGCGACAAATTGATCAAACTTATTCCGACCGGCAATATTGCGCACGAGCCTGCAACTAACGCTCTGGTGAATATCCCAGTTATTTATTTTTGTGACCTGCCCGGAATATTTAGCACAAAGGTGGTCATTATCGGAGAGATTGTGGATGTCACAATGAGGCCCTCATTTCTTTGGAGTTTCGGCGATGGCTCCTTTCTAGCAACAACTTCACCGGGTGCCTCCTACCCCAATCAGGTCATCACACATACTTATGCAAAGGCTGGGACTTACCTCATATCGATGGTGGCCACCTGGGGCGGCACATGGAGCAATAACGGGGTGGCCCGGGCCATAACGGGGGAGATACGAAAAGTATCCTTTGCTACGGTTTCAGTGGCCAATGCGCCAATCCGTCTGACACGATGATCGGACAAGCAAGTGAGGATTTTCCACAAGGTGGCTTATCTGTAATCACAGATGTCGGTGCGGGAGAGAACCCTTGCCTCTCATGACAACCCTTACATCGCCTCACGATCTTCTTGCCGCCATCCCATTTCTCATCGGATATCACCCTTCGGATTCCCTCGTCATTGTCTCTCTCAAAGAGGACTGCGTGGGCATGGCAATGCGAGTGGATTATCCGAGTCCTGAATGCGCAGATGTCACAGATACCTTTGACGCATTGATTTATCATCTTGTCCGAGAAGGCGCCCAAGGTGCACTTGTGGTTGCTTATGTCCCGCACGGACGAGCGGATGGTCTGCAGATTCTAGAGAATATTTCTGGTGCCCTATCGCGAGTTGAGATTCCTACTCGCGAATCATTACTGATTGCCGATGGCCGGTGGCGATCTGTGCTCTGCACGAATGTGGAGTGCTGTCCAATTGAAGGCAATGAACTTCCAGAAATTACCTCTTCCCGAGTGGCCGTCGAGCAAGTGGCCCAGGGTCGCCCCATGCCTTACGAAGATTGCGAAGGGATGGCCGATTCAATATCCCCGCTCCCACTCGCCATAGATAAAGAATTTATTGCTGCGGTGGATCAGTCGCGCATTGACTCTGCGGATGAGGCGCAGCTTCAAAAAGCGCAACGTTGCGGTGCTCTCTGCGTTTTGGACCTTGCCTCTCGTTTCATTGCAGGCTCCCTGGGACGTGACATACATAGTGATCAAGATTTGTCTGCCCGAGTTCTAGGAAGTTTGAGCGATATCCAAGTCCGCGATTTTGCCCTCGGCTCCCATGATGAAACCAGCATCGAGGTGTACTGGGCAATGTGGCGCTATCTGGCCCGGATCGCCCCCACTGGATTTGTGGCGCCGGTTGCTTCACTATTGGCGGCCATTTCCTACGAAAGGGGCGAAGGCGCTTTGGCTCAGCGTTCTCTGGATCGAGCCCTAGAAGATGATCCGTCTTACTCGCTGGCGGGCCTGCTCAGGCGGGTATTTAGCGCCGGCTGGCCACCGCAATCCTTCGCCGCAATGCGGCGCGATCTTCATCCAAAAGTCTGTGCCGGAATCTTTGAGAACTAAATAATCATTGTTCCCTTCATTGGCCTTTGGCCTAGAATTGCCCCACGGTCATGAGTTCCAGGTACAAGCCCCGGCTAACTGGACGGCAACCCTCCATCGCGGCGGGGTGCTCTGGGTGAAGACCAGGTTGGTAGTTTTTTACCGACAAGTGCGGAAGGTTGTACATGAGCAATGTAGGCACCACCGGGGCGTGGCTCGAATTTCACGAGCCCGCAGATCGAAAGTTTCTCTCCATTGGCTCGCTGACGCTGGAAAATGGTGAAGTCCTGCCCGATGTCACCATCGCCTACCAGAGCTGGGGCCAACTCAACGCCAAAGGCGACAACGCCATCTTGGTCAATCACGCCCTTACGGGCTGGTCAGATGTTCGCGGATGGTGGCCTTCTATGGTCGGACCAGGACTGCCTTTCGATACTGATACCTATTTCATCCTCTGCCCCAATGTCATTGGCGGATGCCAAGGAAGTACTGGTCCCTCTAGTTTGGCACCGGATGGCAAAAGATATGGGTCGCGCTTTCCAACCCTGACTATCCGCGACATGGTTGAGGCCGAAGTAGCCTTCACTGATCTGTTGGGGATTAAGAAGTATCGCCTGGCTGTTGGACCATCCCTTGGGGGAATGCGATCGCTGGAATGGGCCATTCAATATCCCGATCGCGTCGCTGCAATCTGCACCATTGGATCCTCTGCCGTGGCAACTGGCGATCAAATTGCCACCGCATCAATTCAGATCCGCGCCATAAAAGCCGACCCGCATTTTCACGGGGGTGACTATTACGAAAATAAAGAGGGGCCAAATGAGGGTATGGGGATTGCCCGAAGGATTGCCCACCTGACATATCGGACGGAAGCCGAGATGGATGTTCGCTTTGGAAGAGAACTACAGGGAGATGACACAGGCCGATACGCCGTTGAGTCCTACCTGGATCATCAGGCTGCGAAATTGGCGCAGCGCTTCGATGCAAATACCTACATCGCCCTCACGGAGGCGATGAATTCGCACGACATAGGCCGAGGTCGTGGCGGAGTCCAAGCCGCCCTCGCCAGTATCACCGTGCCCGTCGTAGTGGTCTCCATCGACAGCGATCGACTCTTCCCGCCTCGTCTGCAGGCTGAGATTGCCGATCTTGTGCCCAACGCCCACGCCCTGGTGACAATTTCCTCTCCCTTTGGACATGATGGCTTTCTGGTTGAAGTTGAGGCTGTGGGCGATGTGATTCGTAGCGCTCTCATGCTGAAGTAGATACTTTGCTCCCCATTTTGGCCTTCAGAATGTGCAAATAGGTCTGTGGATAACTTATAATATGGTCATCACTTCTTCGCGGTTGACCAAAGACCAACTCAGCGAAGTCAAAACAAAGGACTGATGTGGCTTCTCTTAGTGCGCTCAAAAACAAGGCAAAAGCTGCGCCATCAAAAAAGGCGGCACCTGTAAAGAAAATAGCCAAGAAAGTTGTAGCGAAGAAGGCTCCCGCTAAGAAAGCAGCGCCTGCAAAAATTGCCTTGAAAAAAGAATTGACCGTGCACGATGTACGCCTGATCATCAGCGCGAAGGAAGCAATCCATCGTCAGAAAGAAGTCAACGAAGAACTTGCCACGCGTGGTGTAACAAGTCTCAACCGTATTCCTAAGAAAGATGACAAGCCTTTCGTGGATGAGGCGCGCGAGCTAGCAGTAAGTGTTCCAGCTCTAACAGAAAAACTTCGCAAGCATGGACTGGGCAGTCCAAATCGGATTTTGAAGAAGGCGGAGTACGCACTTGTCGCACCGAAACTTGTTACTCCACCTGCGACGAAAAATGAAAAGGGTGCGGCACCGGCCGTTGCGAAAATTGATGGCGAAGAGGTTGAGCTGGAAGAAGTCGAACTGGAAGATCTAGATGCCCTTGTGGCAGAAGTTGCGCCAGAGGAAGTTGTGGAAGACAAAGCCAACGCACCTCGTGTGGTAAATCTGGCAGAGGAGAGCTCGGGCAACGAAGAAAACGCATTTACTCTTAAGGCCTCTGAAGAAGATGATGCTCCGGCGCAGACGGTAATGACCGCGGGTGCAACTGCCGACCCGGTAAAGGATTACCTCAAACAGATCGGCCGAGTAGCACTTCTCAATGCTGAACTTGAAGTAGAACTCGCAACCCGTATCGAAGCCGGTCTATTTGCGGAGGAGAAGATCTCCACTGATAGGAAATTAGATAAGAAACTCAAGCGCGAACTTGAGTGGATCGCCGAAGATGGCCGTCGTGCCAAGAACCACCTCCTTGAAGCAAACTTGCGCCTCGTAGTATCCCTGGCAAAGCGTTACACCGGTCGTGGCATGTTGTTTTTGGATTTAATTCAAGAAGGAAACCTCGGTCTTATTCGTGCCGTAGAAAAGTTCGACTACACAAAGGGTTATAAGTTCTCAACTTATGCCACCTGGTGGATCCGCCAGGCGATCACGCGCGCGATGGCTGACCAAGCACGCACCATTCGTATCCCAGTCCATATGGTTGAAGTCATCAACAAACTTGCACGTGTGCAACGTCAGATGTTGCAAGATCTGGGGCGTGAACCAACGCCTGAGGAGTTAGCAAAAGAACTCGATATGACTCCGGAAAAAGTTGTCGAAGTACAAAAGTATGGTCGCGAGCCCATCTCTCTTCACACCCCGTTGGGCGAAGAAGGCGATTCGGAGTTCGGAGACTTGATTGAAGATTCAGAGGCAGTAGTTCCGGCCGACGCGGTTTCCTTCACACTTTTGCAAGAACAATTACATGCAGTGCTCGATACTTTGTCCGAACGTGAAGCCGGCGTAGTTGCCATGCGCTTTGGGTTAACTGACGGGCAGCCTAAGACTTTAGATGAAATAGGAAAGGTTTACGGGGTTACTCGTGAGCGCATCCGCCAGATTGAATCCAAAACTATGTCGAAACTGCGTCACCCGTCGCGCTCTCAAGTCCTCCGAGATTATCTGGATTAAATCGGTGACTGAGAATGCAAGAATTTTAGTACGTGCCAATGGCTCGCTGCGCGTAACCGGAACTGTCGACTTTGTTGACGCAGAGGGCAACATTATTGAAACCAAGACTAATTTTTCTCTCTGTCGCTGCGGGCAATCGAAAGAGAAGCCTTTTTGTGATGGATCGCACAGGGAAGCGGGATTTCAGGCTCCAGCGATGCAAGTTGTAAGTGTTGAAGAAAGCACGAACTAACGAGCTGGAGTTTCCTCTAGCCGTTTTGTCTCATCATGAATATGAGCGACAACTGGCTTGAGTCCAGCTGCATATTCCTTGGCGTGGTGTCCACAGAAGAGAAGTTCGCCCCCGGAAAGCAGTACGGCGCGAACATAAGCCTGGGCACCGCATCGATCGCATCTATCAACGGCATTGAGCGGCGTGGCTTCTAAAATCAACTGATCAGTCATTTCGCTCTCCTCACACTCTGACCCGGCGTGGGCCTCATCTGTAGAACATCAAACCATGTGTTGGTTATTCCCCGCAGGAAATAATAGGTCAATTTATGTAAATCTTTCGTTACACGGTGATTAAGACGCTCTTATCTGCGAATTCTCAGCGTATATTCACTGCATATACATTAGAACCAGACCCACTGACCAGCTTTGGAGCTATTATGCGGCGCGCTTACCGTCTTATATCTCCCCTCCTCGCTAGCCTTTGCGCCCGTGAGCATCAAAGATAAAAGCCTGGAGCCAAGTTACACGGCGAAAGACTTAGCGGTTCTGGAGGGTCTAGACGCGGTTCGAAAGCGCCCTGGCATGTACATCGGGTCCACAGATTCTCGGGGACTGCTGCATTGTCTATGGGAAATCATTGATAACTCAGTGGATGAGGCACTAGCCGGCTACTGCAAAAAAATCGACATTAATCTGGAATCAGATGGGTCGGTTGAAGTCCACGATGATGGTCGCGGAATCCCGGTAGATAAAGAACCAAAAACGGGGCTTACCGGTGTCGAAGTTGTTCTCACCAAACTTCACGCGGGGGGCAAGTTCGGCGGCGGTTCATATGCAGCATCTGGGGGATTGCATGGAGTAGGAGCCTCAGTTGTAAACGCGCTCGCATCACGCCTAGATGTTGAAGTAGATCGGGACGGCAAAATCTATTGGATGTCATTTAAGCGCGGTGCGGCTGGAATCTTTGAGGGCGACGGCCCGAGAGCGCCATTTGCTCCTGCATCAGGGTTGAGAGTTGTCGGCAAGGTGGCGCACAAGATCACGGGTACTCGTACAAAATGGTGGAGCGATAAAGAGATTTTTCTCAAAGATGCCGAGCTTGATCTCGAAGAGATTTATGCCCGCGCACGGCAAACTTCCTACCTAGTTCCCGGATTGACGCTGAACGTCAATGACAATCGGACCAAAGTGAAGACTTCTGAAACCTTCGTGCACAAAGGTGGCATCTCTGAATACTGCTCTTTCCTCCAACCAGATGAACCAGTGGGCGATGTCATTCGTTTAATCGGAGGAGGCCACTACGAAGAAACTGTGCCGGTACTAGATGAACAAGGGCACATGATTTCCACCGAAGTCGAACGGGATATGGCCGTCGATTTGGCGTTGAAGTGGGGTAACGGATTCGAGACCACGATGCGATCGTTTGTAAATATAATAGCGACTCCAAAAGGTGGAACTCACCTGCAGGGATTTGAGCGAGCCATCACGAAATCCATCAATGAGGCGTTGCGGTCTACCAAAACATTAAGAAACAACGAAGCCGATGTCACTAAGGACGATGTGATGGAGGGACTCACTGCAGTTATCACGGTCCGGATGTCTGAGCCACAATTTGAGGGCCAGACAAAGGAAGTTCTGGGTACCTCTGCTGCCACGCGTATTGTCGCGGCGGTAGTAACGGAGGAGATGAAGGCGTTTTTCAATACGACCAAGCGAATCGACAAGGCTAGCGGCCGCCTCATCCTAGAAAAGATTGCGGCAGCTTCTCGAACCAGAATTTCGGCCAGGGCACATAAGGACCTACAACGGCGAAAAAATGCGCTGGAGAGTTCCTCCCTTCCCACAAAACTCTCGGACTGCCGATCTGAGGATGTAGTACGCACTGAATTGTTTATCGTTGAAGGTGAATCGGCCCTCGGAACGACCAAGGCAGCGCGCAATTCCGAGTTTCAAGCGATATTGCCGATTCGGGGAAAGATCCTCAATGTTCAAAAAGCCTCACTTTCTCAGATGCTCGACAACACCGAGTGCGCCTCCATCATTCAGGTTATTGGGGCTGGTTCAGGTCGATCTTTCGAGATTGATGAAGCGCGCTATGGCCGGATTATCTTGATGTCCGATGCCGATGTTGATGGCGCACATATTCGCACTCTTTTGCTGACGCTGCTCTATCGCTACATGCGCCCACTTATTGATGCGGGTCGGGTTTTTGCCGCAATTCCTCCCCTTCATCGCATCGAATCCATGGGCTCGGGTGGCAAAAAGGGTGAATTTACCTACACCTATTCCGATGATGAAATGAAAAAGGTTCTTGCCGACCTTGCCAAAGCTGGCAAGAAATGGAAAGAACCAATTCAACGCTACAAAGGACTGGGCGAGATGGATGCAGATCAATTGCGTGAAACCACAATGGATCCGGCCCATCGGACTTTGCGACGCGTCACAGTAACTGATGCGGTAGCCGCAGATGCGATGTTCGAACTTCTCATGGGCAATGATGTGGCACCGCGCAAGGAATTCATTTCCACGGCTGAGATAGATCGCGATCGAATAGACGCTTAGCGTGATTGAAATCCGAAAGTTACCGGAAACGCTCATTTTTTGATGGCATCGCCCAGAGTATCGGCCAGGGAATCGCCCTAGAGCTGATGAATCGACTCGTCGATGTCGCGCGAGCAAACCAGAAAACGTTGCTCTTGTTGGATACCGAAACGGGTTCGGCGGCGGAATTTCTTTATCGAATACTGGGCTGGCACGAATTAGGAGAAGTTTCGGGTCATACCATAGAAAAAGACGGTTCTTTAAGTTCCACTACATTTTTCTGGTTCAATATCTAGCCGTTTTACATGAAGATTACAGAGCGTTATTCCTCAAGTGCGTGCCGTGGATCTCGATCTGCTTCAGGAGTGAACTCGATGGTGACTATCTGTTCGGGTCGTCGCGTCTCGGCTTGAGTCGCCTCTTCGAGGTAACGCTTATCTGCGAGAGTGAGGGGCGGCTGAGTAATACTGCGCGGCCAAAGATGGCGCGCACGCACCGCGTCCACTTCCATGGCGTACACCGTGACAACCGCCTGTAGTCCGAACCAGGCGAGCAGGCCGAGAACGACACCGAAGAAACCTGCCATAGCTTGAGCGCGTTTGAGATCCCGCTCAATAACTACTCCAGCGACACTGGCAAGGATTTGCCAGGCGGTGCTAGAAAGAATTGCGCCTAGAAGTAAATCCTTGGCCGCCACAATCCTGGCAGTCGCCATGCGGAAGGCCGTCAGGAACAGAACAATGTCGATAGCAGTGGCAAGTGCAAATCCCAGAATCTTTATTGGGAATCCGCTCAATCCCAGTACATGTCCTGCGCCAGCCAGAGATGCAACGGCCACGGAAGTAACGACTGCGACGCCTAGCAGACCGAGTAAGCCAAAGGTGCGCAGGAAGTTGGAAGGAAACCCGGGACGAATCACTTTGGGCACATTCCAGACGCTGTTGAGGGTGTTCTGTAACGCGTTGGCCAGACCGCGACCACCGAAAATTGCTGCGATGATGCCTAGGATCAATATTGGAGTGGAATGTCCGAGTGAGGCGACCCCGATCTGAGAACCCAATTGTGTGCCGATGATCGGGAATTCTGACAGTGCCGAGGTTTGAATGCGAACTTGCAGTCCCGGGTCACCTTTGAGTACTAAACCAAGAATCCCCGTGAGCGCTAATAGCAATGGGAATGTGGCGATAAATGCGAAATAAGTGAGTAGTGCGACGAGGTTACCCGCTTGATCATCACCAAATTTCTTGAAGACGGCAAACATGAATGCAGGCGCACGGTGACGTTGCTGCCACGCATCGACGGTACGGAGCCCGCGCTCGACTGCATTCACGAGAGGATCACCCATCTCTCTGGTAACTGTGATCGTTCTCGATAGCCTATCGACTTTTGCCAGTCGATTCACCTAATCTAAATTAAATCGCGTCTTTCGTATTCACAACCAAAAATCTATTGAATCAGTTGTCACGTACTGAGTCCCAATCGTCCCAACCAACCCATCTTTTCCGCTTGCCACTTTCAGGGCTCCAACCAATCGCTTCCGCAGACGCCCTTGCTTGCTCGGCGGCGACATCACGAGAGATCTTGTCATCTCCTAAATGGGCCGCAATTGAATCCACAATTACACCTTCAGGAGGCACAATCCTTATCGGCTTGTGCCGCTCATTTTTGCTCATCGTTGCCCCCTGCCAATACCTAGTTTCACCAAGATACCGAGGCAATCCTGGATTACAAGCCTTTTTTGATATTGAGAGAACATTGCTATAACGCCGTGATGACATCGTGAGTTAAAGATCGAAAATGCTCAAATTGCTTAGTAACGAATGCGACGCATTTGCAATCGTGTTCTTGCCGCGTTCGATTCTACCTTCTAGCACTTTTTCTTTATGGGATTTCCATTTGTCAACGAAAGGGGTTCAATAGAATTTGGCAGTTCCGGATCGATGCGTGCCAATATCAGGGGATATAGGGAAGATGCCAAAGGTCATAATTATCCAAATTGATAGAAGTAATTCCATGTACCACGAGCGTGGCGACGATCTGAGCTTTATGTTCCGCCGAATGAAGTACCGCCTGGGATATAACCGTCGCTCTTGAAGTTTTACGGTCACCAGATGTATCTTCAAATGACAACAAGTCATCCTCTATATTTGCTTCTTCAAAGATCGACTTATTTAGTTGTGCTAAATGTTGCCGCAGGGTGGCCATCTCTTCGTTGGATGTGGGTACTTTAAGGTCGGTCCGAACGAGACCGGTTAGTAGAAATCGGAGCCACTCAGCCCCTCCGACGATGTGCCTGGCCAGTTCTCCAACTGTTTTTTCGCCGGCCTTGAGGGAGAGTTGGTAGCTTTCCACCGAAATATCCGCAAGTTTGCCGAAGAACTTATCGTCTGACCAGGCCAAATGTTCCAAGGATTTTCGTACTGAAATCATGGGGCTTCTCTTTCGTGGTACACAGAGGAAATTGTATGAGGAGGCAATCCTAAGACTCAAAACATGAACCTAGATATCTGAATTAATCACGGTTCTTCGATGCGTGGCAAAGGACTTGTTGACGGCGGTGAGTTCGTCACTGACCTGTTTCTTGATGTTCTCTTCACTGCTGAGGAGGGCGGCGAGTGCGGCAACGGTGGTTTTGAGTTCCTTCTGCTCAGTCTCTAACTCCAATTTGGACATCTTGGTGAGTCGTCGAAGCGGCATATCTAGAATGTAGGTCGCTTGCTCGTCATTGAGTTTGAAGACCTTAATGAGTGCTTCTTTTGCGGCGGCTGCATCATCGCTTCCCCGGATAATTTTGATTACCTTGTCGATGTCAATGATGGCTTTGAGAAGTCCGTCGACGAGAATCAAGCGCGCAGTTGCTTTGGCCTTGCGGAATTCAGAACGGCGACGCACAACTTGTACGCGGTGGGCGATGAAGACTTGCAGCAATTCCTTAAGTCCCAATGTCTGAGGTCGACCGTTTACTAGCGCAACGGCGTTAATCGCGAAGCCATCTTCCATAGGCGTGAGTTTGTAGAGTTGCTCGAGTACCTGTTCTGGCTCGAAACCGTTTTTGAGTTCGATGACGACATTTATCCCAGTCTTGCCATCGGTGAGATCGATAATGTCAGAAATGCCTTGAATTTTCTTAGCCTTGGCTAAGTCGGCTATTCGCTCGACGATTTTTTCAGGGCCGATGTTAAACGGAAGTTCTTTAATGGTAATTCCCATTTTCCTTGACGATACCTTGCTGATCTCAACGGTTGCGCGAACTTTGAAGCTTCCTTTTCCTGTGGCGTAGGCCTCGCGTACACCATCGACTCCAACAAGTTGGCCGCCCGTGGGGAAATCTGGACCAGGGATGTGTTTCATCAACTGCTTCAAAGTCGCATTGGGGTTGTCGATGAGATATTTAGTTGCGGCAATAACTTCGCCGAGGTTGTGGGGTGCCATATTTGTGGCCATACCCACCGCAATTCCAGATCCTCCGTTAACCAGCAGATTGGGGTATGCCGCGGGAAGAACCATGGGCTCGAGCATTTGGCCGTCATAGTTAGGACCAAAATCGACGGTGTTTTCATCAGCTTCGGCCACCATAGCCATTGCCGAGAGCGCAAGGCGCGCCTCCGTGTAGCGCATAGCGGCCGGACCAGAATCCAAGGATCCGAAGTTTCCGTGTCCATCTACCAGAGGAAGCCCCATCGAAAATGATTGGGCCATGCGCACCAAAGCGTCGTAGATGGCTACATCCCCGTGAGGGTGGAACTTACCCATCACTTCACCCACGACACGCGAACTCTTTACATGCCCGCGCTCTGGCCGCAATCCCATTTCCGACATTGCATGAAGAATTCTCCGGTGCACTGGTTTGAGTCCGTCTCGCGCGTCCGGGAGTGCGCGGGAGTAGATCACCGAGTATGCGTATTCGAGGAAGGAGCCGGACATCTCCGTTGAAACGTCGATATCAATGATCTTGCCTGGGTATTCACCAGGTTTTGGACCGATTGGCTTCTTGGTCTTAGTCCCGGCTTTAGCGGGAGATTTTGCGGTTGCCATGGCGGTGATTATGCCAAGACAACCCTTTAATGTGCGGGAGTGACGTGCGGTCTAGCGCCAACTATTGAAACACATTGGGCTGCTGCTGCTGCGCCTGCCTCCATGCACATCTGGAGATCGTGGTCGACGAGCCAGGTGGCGATGAAACCTCCCGCGAAAGAATCGCCTGCACCTGTCGTATCAACGACTTGAGTTGGTAATGCGGAAATCCTAATCGAATCACTTTCTCGAGATTTGCCGATAGCGCCTTCGGATCCACATTTAATAATGGCGGTAGGCGCCGCACGCAGCAATTCGTCCAGTGCTGATTCCAATTGAGTGAATCCAGTAAGAAAGGTGGCCTCTTCTTCGTTCATAAATAGGGCAGACATGAGTGGCAGCCAACCTCTAATCTCGTTTATATCGACCTGGCTCATACCGCCGACAGTTGCCGGATCAAAAAAGATCGGAATATTCGCGCGGCGAATTTCGGTAACCATATCGAGGACACCCGGTCGCGAGATTTCGTCTAGCAGGGCGTAACCTGAAAGATAGACGACTTCGATGCCTTGCAGATCAGGTAGATCACTTATTGTAAGCCCCGAATTTGCGCCGGTCTCTGGGAACATGGTGCGCTCGCCACTTGGGTCTACCAGCACGACTACGACGCCAGTTTGTGCTCCCGCGATCACGCAATCATCATGCTCAATATTCAAAGTATCGAATTCTGACATTACGGCTTTTCCGGCCGAATCGTTCCCGATGCGAGCAACTATTTTTGTGGGCGCACCGCATATTTGGGCCCAAGACGCGACGTTGCCTGCCGCTCCGCCGCCATGAGTCGAAATCTTGGAAGGAGTATCACTCCCGTAATTGATCTTGGTCTTAATAACTGCGATGACATCCAGCATGACATCGCCAATACAGAGAACTCTCGCCATTCTCTATTCTTTTCCAGCAACGGCAATGTCGGCGGCCAATGCCGCATTGGACTTAATTATGTCGATATTGACCCGCAGGGATTCGCCCTGGCTGGCGGAGTGGAAATGCTCCAGCAGAAACGGAGTCACGGCTTTGCCGCTAATGCCCATCGTCTTTGCCAGAGCCAAACCACTGGCAAGGATTTGGTCATGACGCAAGCGGTCCATCTCGTGTACCACAGGATTTGCCACGACCAGGGCCGACTGTTGCGTGCCAATCGCATTGC
>JBBRSY010000015.1:0-27659 GCA_038244965.1 Candidatus Nanopelagicales bacterium
CGAAGCCGCGAATTGATTTTCGAGGGTTGTGCATGAAAGTACGTTCCGAAATCTGCGCCGAGCAATGTATCGGCCGCTCTATCAAGTGAAGTAAGCAACATTGGAATTCCAGCGCTCGTGGAAATTCGTGCGGCTTCAACTTTTGTCACCATTCCTCCACTTCCAACGCCAGATGCTCCGGCACCGCCAAGAGTTGATTCGTCCACACCCGCGACGGATTCAACGTCGCTGATTCGCTTTGCGCCTTCCCTAGATGGCGGCGCGTCATAAAGCGCGTCAATGTCAGAGATCAAGACCAATAAGTCGGCACAGATGAGAAGGGATACCAATGCCGCAAGACGATCGTTGTCGCCAAATCGAATCTCCTGCGTGCCAACCGTGTCGTTCTCATTGATGACCGGTACGACCCCGAGGGCCAAAAGACGATATAGCGCGCGCTGCGCGTTCTGGTAGTGGGATCGATGAATAACATCCTGCGTTGTTAGGAGAATCTGCGAGGCGATGACATGGTGGCGGGCGAAACTTTCAGTGTAACGGTGGATGAGTAGTCCCTGTCCTACGGCCGCAGCGGCTTGTTGCGTCGCAAGATCCTTTGGACGCGACTTCAATCCAAGCGGAGCAATCCCCGCGGCAATTGCGCCCGATGAAACAACAGTTACTTCAGCGCCACGAGCCCGTGCGCTAACGACAATATCCACAAGCCGATCAACGGCCGATGGATCAAGTTCGCCACCTACTTTTCCCGTTAGAGATGAAGATCCAATTTTAATGACAATTCTCTTTGCAGAGGAAAGCTGCGCCCGTGTCACGATCGATCCTCGATATCCGCCTCATCTTCAGCGACATCTTCTTTATCCATAGCGAGTTCTTCAACTATCACGGGAGTGCGTGGATCAGTAATTGAGAATTCCCACTGCCGGGCAAGTTCAACTTCGCTGAGTTGATCGTGAACTCTTTCGGGTCCGCGCCAAATGGCGTCAAAGCGAACGTCTTCGCCGCGCGCTCCGAGAAGCTCTGCGCCAGATTCAATTGTCGGTTCCCAATCAAAGATAACTGCATCATCACCTGTGCCGACTCGAACTTCGCTACCAGCAACTGCACCCTTCTTAAATAATTCTTTTTCCACACCCAACTGCGCCATGCGATCGGCGAGGTAGCCAATTGCCTCTGCATTCTTGAAGTTGGTCTGCCGCACCCAACGCATGATTTTTGGTCCGGAAATATTGAATGAACCATCTTTGTTGGCAGTGACGGTGAATCCCGTGTCATCGACTGCGACCGGACGCAAGACAATACGGGTGCGCTCTTCAACGGCCATCTCTGCACGAGTTTTTTGGATGATGCGAGCCATTGCATATGTGAGATCTGAAAGGCCCGCACGCGACGCGGCAGAGACCGGATAAACCTCATAACCGCGGTCGCGTAAGGATTGGCCAACCATATCAGCCATCGCGGCGCCATCTGGTAAATCAATTTTGTTCAACGCAATGAGTCGCGGTCGATCTTCAAGTCCCCCATATTGGGCGAGTTCATCTTCGATGATTTCAAGATCCGCGATTGGGTTGCGATTCGTCTCGAGCGTTCCGCAGTCCAGGACATGCACTAGTGCGACGCATCGTTCGACATGGCGCAGGAATTCAAGGCCCAACCCTTTTCCTTGACTTGCTCCAGGGATCAAGCCCGGGACATCGGCAACTGTAAATCGAGTTTCCCCTGCCTGCACGACGCCCAAGTTGGGGATCAGCGTTGTAAAGGGATAGTCGGCAATCTTTGGGCGAGCCGCCGAAATGGCCGCAATAAGAGAGGACTTACCGGCACTGGGGTAGCCGACAAGTGCAATGTCAGCAACGCTTTTGAGTTCGAGAATGAGAGTGCGCTCTTCACCCGGTTCACCGAGTAGGGCAAAACCCGGGGCACGCCTTTTGGATGAGGCGAGGGCCAGATTGCCTAAGCCACCAAATCCGCCTTGAGCGGCGATAAATACCGTTCCGTTTCCAACTAGGTCGGCGATCTGGTTACTTTCCTTGTCTAAGACAACCGTGCCATTGGGAACTTTCAGAATGAGATCCTCACCGGAGGGTCCGTCCTTTCGATCGCCATATCCAGCCCGGCCAGAAGTCGCCTTGCGATGCGGTGAGTGATGAAAATCTAGAAGAGTCGTGACATTTGGATCGACAATAAGTTTGATGTCACCACCGCGACCGCCGTTGCCGCCATCTGGTCCACCTAGAGGTTTAAATTTTTCGCGATGGACAGAAACACACCCATCTCCGCCTTTGCCTGCTGCCGCAAAGAGGGTAACGCGATCAACGAATGTCGTCATTGCCGCCCCTCTTGATCAGGAAAAATATAAGAAAGAATCGTAAAAAATAAAAGAGCGGGTCCGCATCCACGGCCCGCTCATTTATGAGAACCGAGAACTAGGCGACGGGGACCACATTTACCACGCGACGCCCGCGCGCGCGACCGAATTCGACTGCACCGGCAGCCATTGCGAAGAGTGTGTCGTCCTTGCCTCGTCCGACGTTAGCACCCGGGTGAAAATGGGTGCCGCGCTGACGCACGAGGATCTCGCCATTCTTAACTACTTGTCCGCCGAAGCGCTTAATTCCGAGGTACTGCGCATTAGAGTCGCGACCGTTTCGTGTCGATGAAACGCCTTTTTTACTTGCCATCTCTCAACTCCTTAGTTAATGCCGTTGATGGCAGTGATAAGAACACGAGTGTGCTTGGAACGGTGGCCCTGACGACGGCGGTAGCCCGTTTTATTCTTGTATCGAAGAATGTGTATCTTCTCGCCTTTGGTCTCATCAACGATCTCAGCAGTTACCTTGACGCCAGAGAGGACCTTGGCATCGTGAGTGACTTTGGCACCATCAACGACGAGTAGTGCTGGAAATGTTACGGTCGAACCCGCTGCAGCATCGATGCGATCGACAGTGACAGTGTCTCCGACGGCGACCTTCTCTTGGCGGCCACCCGCCTTCACAATTGCGTACACGTAACAACTCCAGTTCTTTACATTTCACGCTTATAGGCACGAAAAGATCCCCAAGCAGGGCCTAAGGGTACGGAAGTTAGACCCTCTGGGTCAAACTGAGCACCAGATTGGCCTCATATTTAGGCTCCAGGTGTAATTACTCCAGAACTTGCTGCCCGCCGACGGCGTCGTCCCTTTGCAGGTTCGGCGGCATGAGATATCTCGGTCAATGAGTTTTGGGAGGCGACGACTCCCCCATCCGTTTCCAATTCTGCTAATGCCTCGACGTATTCTTCCTGAAGCCCCACCACAGCCGTTTCTAGATCCTGCTCGAGAACCTCTTGTGGCCTCATCATCTCTTCAAAGGGCATCGATGGCTTTGGCTTCACTGGATCGGTATGAATATGAATTCCCCGACCGCCGCAACTTTCGCATGTAGTGGAAAAAGCTTCAATAAGGCCTTGGCCGACTCGTTTTCTTGTCATCTGGACGAGTCCAAGGGAAGTGACCTCCGCGACTTGATGCTTGGTGCGATCTCGACCAAGGCACTCCACCAGTCGGCGAAGAACTTGTTCCCGATTGGATTCAAGAATCATGTCAATGAAATCGATAACGATAATTCCGCCAAGGTCGCGCAATCGAAGTTGGCGGGCAATTTCTTCTGCGGCTTCCAAGTTATTCTTTGTGACTGTCTCTTCCAGGTTGCCGCCCTTGCCGATGAATTTGCCGGTATTCACGTCAATTACAATCATCGCTTCAGTTCGGTCGATAACCAACGATCCACCAGATGGCAGATACACCTTGCGATCAAAGGCCTTGGACAATTGTTCATCAACTCGATAATTCGTAAAGAGATCCCCCGGACCAACGAACTTCTCAATTTTGGAAGTGAGTTCTGGCGCAATAAAACCGAGATAGTTGTGAATCTCCTCCCACGCCTCATTGCCCTGAATTGTGAGCTTACGGAAATCTTCGTTGAAGATATCGCGAATAACTCGTACGGCAAGGTCAGGTTCGGAGTACAGAAGTGCCGGCGCATGGAAATTCGAGTTCTCGGATTTAGCAACGATGTCTTCCCATTGGCCTTTGAGACGAGCAATATCCGCTTCGATCTCTGCATCACTTGCGCCCTCTGCCGCTGTACGCACGATTACGCCCGCTTCATCAGGAACGAGCGCTTTGAGAATCGTCTTCAACCGCGCACGTTCTGGCTCTGGAAGTCGACGGCTAATGCCGCTCATTCCACCGCCGGGAACATAAACCAAATAGCGACCAGGCAATGAAATCTGACTTGTAAGGCGAGCACCCTTCTGGCCGATTGGATCTTTTGTCACTTGGACCAGTACAGGCTGGCCAGTTTTCAATACCATTTCGATTTTGCGCGGTTGCGAATCGGAAATGCCAGCAGCATCCCAATTTACTTCGGCCGCATACAGCACAGCATTGCGACCTTTGCCGATATCGACGAAGGCGGCTTCCATGCTCGGGAGGACGTTCTGAACGCGACCCAAGTAAACATTGCCGACGTAGGAAATATTGCTATGTCGGTTGACGTAATGCTCAACCATTACCTTATCTTCGATGACACAAATTTGAGTGCGATCACCAATCTGGCGAACCACCATTTCGCGGTCGACATTTTCTCGACGGGCAAGGAATTCACTCTCCGTGATAATCGTGCCGCGTTTGCGGAACTGCTCACGGTATTCAGAACGTGGCTCACGAGTTCGACGTGGCGTCCTTCTGGCATCTGTGCGGACTGGTTTCTCACGTGGTTCCCGTGCTTCGCGCACCTTTACTACAGTGACTACTCCATCTTCTTCAACACTCTCACCTGGAACAACACCGTCGGCACTCGAGCGACGACGTCGTCGGCGATGAGTAGCAGCCTTTGCTGCCTCATCCTCTTCCGAGCCAGCCGCCAATTCAACGTGCTCGCCGTCTTGCTCTAACGGTCTGCGGCGCCCGCGCCCGCCGCGTCGGCGGCGACGCCCATGGCTTTCGTTATCCGTCGCGGAACTTTCCGGTTCTGACTCTGGAACGATTTCAGCGGGAACCTTCTTGCGCGAGGTCGACTTCTTGAGCGCAGGTTTGCCTTCAGCGGGTTCGGCTTTCTCGCGCGGCACGCGTTCTGCCTTGGTAGCCGTCACTTCGGCCGCCTGAAAGACGGGTACCGGAATTGCCGGCGCGTTCTTTTTCGAAGGGCTTTTCTTTACAGGTAGGTCGCTGGTTTCTACATCTACGACAAGTTTCTTGACCGCACGCTTACGCGGCGTCTTTGGCTCAATAGCCATGGCACCAAATCCTCTATGCGTTCTGTGAAAAACGCGCTCTGGCCCGAATTAACGGGCAAATCTTTGTTGAGTCCGCACTTTGCTATGCCTTCGAGGGGCATTAACCGCGATGCAATCGCGAGCCGCGCTGAACTTTGCCCTAAGTATGCCAGATCAATCCTCTATTTACCCAATATGGGGCAAATCCAGGCGTACCTACCCCGCTTATCCTCTCTGGCGGGCGTGGACATTCTGCAGAAGACCCACACCAATCAAATTTGCGAACATGCTCGATCCCCCGTATGAGACAAAGGGCAAGGGCACACCAGTCATCGGCATGAGCCCCATCGTCATGCCGATGTTCTAAAACGCCTGGAAGGCAAACCAAGCGATCACTCCAGTGCAGACGAGACGGCCGAATAAATCCTGCGACTTGCGCGCTATTCGGAATGAGCGCCACAAAATAACCGTGAAAAGAAAGAGCAATAATGAACTCCCAACGAAACCGAGTTCTTCACCCGCGACTGTGAAAATGAAGTCGGTTTGCTGTTCGGGAACAAAGCGCCCATTTGTCTGCGGTCCCTTGAAAAGTCCCTGACCAGTTAATCCCCCAGAGCCGACCGTGATTCGGGATTGCCGCAGTTGATAACCACTCAGTTGAGGATCTGCAGAAGGATTCACAAAGGACTGCAGTCTCTTCACTTGGTAATCGCTCAGCAGGCCAGCCTTTACCGCGCCAAATCCACCGAGAATCGCCACCAGCATAAGTCCTACAACCCATCGTGACGGGGCGCCAGAGACGGCGACGATCGTAACAACGGATGCGCTGATGATGATGACCGTACCCATATCTGGCTGAAGAAGAATCAGAAAAATTGGAATTGCGGCAATGGCGAGCGCGCGTGCTACATCTTTATGTGTCGGCGCTTCTCGATCGTGAACACCTTCGGAGAGCACCATGGATATTCCAACAATGATGGCAATTTTTGCTAACTCCGCAGGTTGAATTTGAAATCCACCCGGTAGCGATATCCAGGCGCGCGCGCCATTAACCGTGCTACCAACTCCCGGGATGAGCACTGCGATCAGGCCAAGCACTCCAGCTCCCCAAACCACTGGCGTGTAAGCCCGAAGCAGTCGATAATCGATAACGGTCGTGCTAAAGGCAAGCAATGCGCCTATGACAATGTTAATGATGTGGCGTTTGAGATAGTACTGGGGATCAAGTCCTAGTTGCGCATACCAGGATTTAGTTGCAGCATAAACGAGAAGGCTGCCAAGTAGCAGCAAGCCGGCAACGGCGCTAGAAAGAATCGGATCGAATCCACGCATGGTAGGGCCACGTCTGCGTCGGCGAGTTACCGAAATGTTTGCGCTCATGGTGTCGGTGCCACCCTCATTGTGGGAGAAATTCTAGGTAAACGCGTTGGCGGACCCGATGGGAATAGGGCTTTGTCGGGCACTACTTTATTGGCGACGACGCCGAACAAAGCTTCGTAGATATGGCGTACACCAACGGCGCTGATATCGGACCCGAATCCACCTTGACTTACCATCATGACAACGGCATAGCGAGGTTTCTCACTCGGCCCAAAGGAGGCAAACCAAGATGTATTTCCTTTTTTTGTCCCGTTAGAGTTGAGTCCAAAGACTTCTCCGGTTCCCGTCTTTCCGCTCACCGCAACTGGAAACCCGCTGAACGAGCCAGAAGCTGTGCCGCTAATAACCACCTGTCGGAGTGCTCCCTGCAAGAAAGTCAGGGTTGATTTAGTTGCTGGCAATTTGCCCAGAACGGTGGGTGTAAATCGCGCCAGGACTTTTCCATCAGTAGTTTCTATTGCTTCGCCAACCGTGGGTTTCCATATCTTTCCGCCATTTGCTATGGCCGAATACATCTGGGCGAGTTTAATAGGCGTGATCACAGTGTCGCCCTGACCGATGGAGAAGTTGACCGCGTCACCACCACGTATTTTGTCACCGTCTACGCAATTCTCCTTCGCCAGGGCGAGAAGAAAAACGGTCTGCTGATTCTTTGGAGCTCGCTTCGCATAATTGCAGAAATAGTCCTTACTCTGCTTGTACCAAGCGAGGCGCCACTCGCGATCTGCGAGACGGCCACTTGATTCTGCAGGAAGATCCACGCCAGTCTTTTTCCCGATCTGGTATCCGCGTGCCGCCGAAAAAAAGTAATCATGTGCATTGGCTTTGGGCGAGAGTCCGCCATCTCTTAACCATTCATCGAATGCGATGCGATACCAAATTGTGTCGCACGATATCGCAATTGCATCGCGCATATTGATAGTGCCTTGAGCTCTGCTTTCAAAGTTGTGGAAGATCGTGGTGCCCACTTGGACGCTCGCAGGACAACTGTAAGTTGCATTCATGCTATATCCGGCATTTGCGGCTGCAACTACGGAGACGACTTTAAATGTAGACGCCGGGGCATAGAGACCCTGCAATGCTCGATCGAGCGCAGGAACGCCGTTAGTCGCGCTGAAAAGATCCTTAGCCTGCTTTACCGTCAAACCCTTCTCCCAGATATTAGGATCATACGTTGGGTAAGAAGCAAGAGCCAGAACCCGGCCAGTTTTCACATCCAAGACAACGGCAGCTCCGCCATCAGCAACGTTGCCTGCTGCTTTCGCTCGGGCCACCGCATCGGCCAATGCCCGCTCAGTTGCGGCCTGCAATCGAGCATCCAAACTTGTCACCAAGTGATTACCCGGGATCGGCTTAACGTTGCGCGCCTGTCTAGTAACAGCCTCTTGTCGGTCGACAATAACAGTGCGAATTCCTGGTTTGCCGCGCAGATACTGATCGTATTGGTATTCGAGTCCAGCTTTTCCGATGGATTCACTGCGATAATAATGAATTCCATTGACTGAGCTCATATCGGATTCGGTAAGAGGGCCGATGTACCCGAGAACGTGGGCGGCATTCGCGCCATACTTGCCGGGATAATTTCGCACTGCCACGGGCATCGAATCAATGCCGGGATACTGATCCGCCCTTTCGACAATCGCCAGTGCCTTTGCAGGATCAGCATCTTTGGTGATCGGGATGGGTTGATATCGAGTGCCGGTCCAGCAACCCGCCTGCACCGTCTTAGGTAATTCGCCGCAGAGCCGGGTTTGCAAGTAAACGTCCGAGTATTTCAGCCCGAGAAGTTTGGCCGTCTTGCGAAGCACGTTTGCACCTTTATCAACTTGTTTGTCCAAAATACTGCGATCTGCTGTCACGGCCAATCCCACTCGGTTAAGTGCGAGTGGCACACCGGATGAATCTACGATTAATCCACGAGTTGCGGGGGTGACTATGTCACGACTTTGAATACTCAACGCGGCTACTCGATACTTAGGACCTGCTCCAATCTGTAGATAAAAGAGGCGTCCTAGCAAGGCAAGCATGAGTGAAATGATCAGCGTCTGCGTAACGAGCAAACTAAGGCGAGAGCGTTCGTTCATTTAAATTCGTGAATCTCGAAGATTGCTCGATGAAGCCTGGAGGCGATGGGCAGAATGAAAGGGGCAATTGCTAGAGTCCAAAGACCGTTTCCAATCACCGTGCGCAGAAGTTGAGAGAGTTTTCCCACTTCATTGCCTAGAAGTGCGTTAAAGAGGATGTACAAAGTCAGCGCAACAACTACTGCCGAGGCCACAAAAACGACCAGACTCAAGGGACTATTTCGCAAACTGTCATCGCCGTAGCGAAGGAATGCAAGCCCAAACCCAATAGCCGCCAGGATTAATGCCCACTGGCCAACTGGACCGTTGGCCGAGGGTGCCAAATCCAAAAAGAGGCCCGCAAAAAAACCCACGATTGCACCAACTTCCGGAGTGCTTAGGGCGCACCAGGAGAGCGTGAATATGAGAAAGACCGAAAACCCACCGAGTGGCCAATGCACTTGGTCGATAATCATCAACTGTGCGAGATAGACAATGACAAAAATCGCTGTTGAGTAAAAGCCGCGTCGGGTGTACATAGCAACTATTTTTTAGTCGTAAATGTAGGAGTTGGGGCAAGAAATGGCACGGGTGTCGGCGTCACATAAATGGTTACGGTGGGTACGGGCGTGGGAACCGGCTTGGGCGGCACTAGGGCATCGCGCGGATCAGTAATCGGCGGGCTCACGACGACGGCAACAATTCCCAACGTGTGCAAATCGGTGAAGTACTGGACCTCAGCTATTTGCGATACCGAACCCGCAGAGTTTGGTACGGAGGTAACTGTTCCAACCGGCACGCCTGGAACAAAGGGTTTGCCTCCTTCGCTTCCTAGAGCAAGAAGAACGTCACCAACTTTCACCGTCGTTTGACTATCGAGCAACTGCAATATTGCTCGATCCGTTCCCTGACCACTCAATATGCCAATCTCCTGGCTGCCGGCAATCCGCACCCCGATATGGAAAGAAGGATCCGTTTCTAACATTACCAACGCGGTAGAGGGATATACCTCTTTCACTACGCCAACAAGCCCATCACCGCAGAGAACGGTCATGTCGCGAGTGAGGTGCGCGTTCGCCCCAATATCGATGGTGATCGATTGAGTAAAAGACACGCTCGTCCCTTGTGAAATAACTTTTGCACTAACGATTTTGTAACCACCCGTTCCCGCAAGATTAAGCACAGACTTAAGTTGTTTGATCTGCGACTCAACATTCTTGCGATCAATGAGGGTGCTTCGCAATTGAGAATTCTGCGCTTCGAGATTTTTCAACTCGGCTCGCGTTCGACCAATGTGAGCAATCTCAGAGAAGAAATTGCCGACCGGATTAAATGCAGAACTCGCGGCGCGTTGGATTGGGCCTAATACGATCTGTGTGCCGTGGCGTAGCCCAGTTACAAGGGAGACGCCCCTTAAATCCAATGTGATCAGGAAAAGGGAGGTAACGATTAACGTCACCAGCAACAAGCGACTGCGATTGTCCCCGCCGTATCGCATTTAAGGCGTACCTATCGACGAGGTTCGGAAATCAAGACTTTCTCTAAAGCCTCAAATTCTTCGATACATTTTCCAGTGCCCTCAACAACAGCGTCGAGTGGGCGATCGGCAATGTGAATCGGCATTCCTGTTTCCCGACGAAGTCGCTCGTCGAGACCGCGCAAAAGTGCGCCGCCACCGGTCAGAACAATTCCACGATCCATCAAATCACTTGCTAACTCAGGCGGAGTTTTATCAAGAGTACTCTTTACTGCATTAACGATCGCGTTAACTGGCTCTTCAATCGCTTTTCGAATCTCGGCGGCAGTGACAACAATGGTCTTTGGAAGCCCCGTTGCCAGGTCGCGCCCACGGATTTCAGCGTCAGGCTCGCCCTGTATTGGGTAGGCAGAACCAATAGCCATCTTGATTTCCTCGGCAGTGCGCTCTCCTAGAAGAAGGGAGAATTCGCGCTTTACCCAGTTAATAATGGCCTGATCTAATTCGTCTCCGCCCACTCGGATAGAGAGAGCCGTGACAATGCCGCCGAGGGAAATTACCGCGACTTCAGTTGTTCCGCCGCCAATGTCCACAACCATGTTCCCCGTTGGTTCGTGGATTGGTAGACCTGCGCCGATTGCGGCGGCCATTGGCTCCTCAATAATGTATACCTTGCGAGCACCCGCTGCGTACCCGGCGTCCTTTACGGCGCGTTGCTCGACGCCGGTAATTCCAGAGGGAACACAGACAACAATGCGCGGCTTGGCCAGGTAACGTCGACGGTGCACCTTCTGAATGAAGTACCGCAGCATGCGCTCGGTGGTATCGAAGTCGGCGATAACGCCGTCTTTGAGTGGACGGATTGCAACAATATTTCCAGGAGTTCGGCCAATCATCTTCTTGGCTTCATGCCCAACGGCCAGAATTGCCCCCGTGTCTTGATTGACGGCTACAACGCTGGGCTCATTGAGGACAATGCCACGCCCGCGTACATAAACCAGGGTATTTGCCGTACCCAAGTCGATGGCCATGTCGCGGCCAATGAATGACATTCTGTTGCTCATGTGTTCCTCTCAATTGGAAATCCTTTAAAGAAAATTTCTATCTCACGGTTTGCCGATGCCACAGAGTCAGAGCCATGCACAATGTTTTGAACGACTTTCGTGCCGAAATCTCGCGCGAGATCGCCGCGAATCGTGCCGGGAGCCGCGATGGTCGGATCCGTTGCTCCAGCCAACGCGCGAAAGCCTTCAATTACGCGATTGCCTTGCGCGATAAGGGCAACTATCGGACCGGAGAGCATAAATTCAACTAGCGGCTCGTAAAATGCTTTGCCGGCATGTTCAGCGTAATGCTCCTCCAGAGTCGCACGATCTGCCTGCACCATGCGAAGCGCTATCACCGAATATCCTTTACTTTCAATACGAGAAATAACTTCTCCCACCAGCCCCCGCTTAACACCATCTGGCTTTACCAATACCAAGGTTCGCTCTGTCATCACCCCCAGAGTGTAATCGGTCTACCGACCCTTGGTCTCGCCCACCTTCAGGAAGGCGGCCCTGGCTGCTTCGCCCTTTCGCCCCACAACGATGGCTGCAATCCATAGCCCCATGAAGAGAACTCCTAAGAAAAACAACGGCGTGGCAATGAATCCGTATCCGACTAAGAAGAGCTGAAGAGCCGAGCCCAGTACCCAGCCAACTCTGAACCGCAGTGTGGCTGCAGCCAATAAGAGCAGGGCCGCGATCGCCCCACCCCAAATCAGTGCCGACGCGCCATGATCTTTTGATGCAAGCAAAACAGCAAAACCCATCACCATCATTTCCATAATGAGTACTGATAAAGCTAGGACTTTCATATCAACGCGTTGATAATCGTTTGAGGATTGCTCGTGATTGACCGACCGTGACAACTGAGCCCGTGATGACAACACCGACGGATTCATCTGAAAGTGGTTTGCGTGCATCTGCAATCCCTTGCTTGATGGCCTCTTCCAGATCCTCAACAACATGCACGCGATCGGGTCCGAAAATTGGAATCGCAATTCGTTCCACATCCTTAGCCGACATGGCACGAGTGGATTTACTTGCCGTAACAATAAGCGAATTAAAAACGGGCTCTAACTCTTTCAATACACTTTCGACATCTTTGTCGGCGAAGGCGGCAAAGACGCCGATAATTTCATCAAAGGTAAATTCAGATTCTAGGGTCTGCGCAAGGGCCCTTGCTCCATGTGGATTATGCGCCGCATCGAGTATGACTGTCGGGTCGTGGAAAACGGTTTCGCAGCGTCCGGGTGAAGTGACCGCAGCAAAACCTACTAGAACAGATTCTGGATCGAGTTCTTGCCCGCCAAAGAACGCCTCCACTGCGGCTAAGGCAGTGGCCGCATTTGCGCCTTGGTGTTTTCCGTGAAGTGGCAGGAAAATGTCCTCATAGCGTCCACTTAATCCTTGGATCGTGAGTAGTTGCCCTCCGACTGCAACGCTTCGCTTTTCAAGGGAGTACTCAACGCCCTCGCGCGCTACCTGTGCACCCACTTCGGCAACTCGACGCATAAGCTCGACGGCGGCTTCTGGTTCTTGACGTGCAAGTACAACAGATGAGCCAGCTTTAATGATGCCACCTTTAGTTTTTGCGATTTCGGTAAGGGTATTTCCAAGGTATGCCGTGTGATCAAGACCAATCGGAGTTATTACAGAAACCGCGGCTTCCACCACGTTTGTCGCATCCCACTCCCCCCCCATACCGACTTCGATAATGCCGATATCAACTGGCCATTCGGAGAACGCAACAAAGGCAATGGCGGTCATCGCTTCGAAGAAGGAGATCGGGGTCTCAAATTTCACATCCATCAAATCCAAGTACGGGGCAACGTCGTTGTATGCAAAAATGAAGAATTCTGGATCTATCGGTTCGCCATTGATGGCGATCCGCTCCAGAAGACTCTCTAAGTGCGGACTCGTGAACCGACCCGTGCGAAGTCCGGTGGCATTCATCAGCGAATCAATCATTCGCGTGGTCGAGGTCTTTCCGTTGGTGCCAGCTATGTGAATAGTCGGGTACGCCATCTGCGGCGAACCCAGCATGTCAACGAGGGCAGATATGCGCTCTATTGATGGCGCGATACGCGTTTCGGGCCATCTGGCTTCCAGAGCAGTTTCTATCGCATGAAGCCGAGCGAAATCCTCCAAAGTTGTCATGCAGATGTCAACTGCTCTAGTTGGGCATTGATGCGCGCGATATCCATGTCGGTCTTTGTTAAACGCTCCCTAATCTCAACAACAACACTCTCGGGCGCTTTTGCCATAAACCCGTCGTTGGATAGTTTTACGATTGCCGTTTCACGATCCCTCATAGCCGAAGCAAGATCTTTAGAAAGTCGAGAATGTTCGGCCACAATATCCACGCTCTGTCTTAGGTCTAGTTCGATCTTGAATTCACCGACCATAAGCGTCTTACTCGGAACGAAGATCCCCTCTTCAGGATGATCGATGCGGAGCACAAAACGCATGGCACTTTCATACCGTGCGAACTCTGCGGGAGCATAGAACTGTCCCGGGATTCTCTGGCTAGTTTTGATCCCTTGGTCATTTCGAAAGCGACGAACTTCGGAGATGATTTCTTGCACTTGAAGAATTAACTTCTCCCCGTCCTTATCGTGATGGGAGGGATTAGCCTTGGGCCATTCGGCAATTACTAGTGACTCCCCACCGGTGAGTGTTGTCCAGAGTGCTTCTGTAATGAACGGCATGACCGGATGCATGAGTCTGAGAAGTTGATCTAGTACATGGCCCAGCACTCGCTTTGAATCTTCGGCCATTGCGGAAGCAAAGGCATCCTTGGAAAGTTCTAGGTACCAATCACAGAGATCGTCCCAAGCAAAGTGATAGATGATTTCGCAGGCGCGTGCAAATTCATAGGAATCGAGCAAGGCACCAACTTCTGAGATGGTTCTGTTTAGCCGACTCAGAATCCATCGATCGATGGCATTGAGCGACTCAAAATCGGGAAGAGCCCCAGAAACTGTCGCCCCATTCAACATTGCAAAACGCGTCGCGTTCCAAAGTTTGGTTCCGAAATTGCGTGAGCCGGCGATCCACTCCTCAGCTAAAGCCTGATCACTTCCAGGGTTCGCACCACGCGCCAAAGTAAAACGGATTGCATCGGCGCCATAGATGTCCATCAATTCGAGGGGATCGATGGCGTTGCCTTTACTTCGACTCATCTTCTTACCAAATTTATCGCGAACTAATCCGTGCAAGGCAATAACACGGAAGGGCGGAACTCCGTCCATCGCAAAAAGACCGAAAAGCATCATTCGAACAACCCAAAAGAAGAGGATGTCGTAGCCGGTAACCAGAACACTCGTGGGATAGAACTTCTTCAAATCATCGGTCTGCACGGGCCAGCCCAACGTCGAGAAGGGCCAAAGCGCAGATGAAAACCATGTGTCTAGAACATCTGGATCCTGGAAATAGCCAGCGGGTGCCACTTCATTTGGACCAGTAACAAAGATTTCGCCATTTGGTCCGTACCAGACAGGGATGCGGTGGCCCCACCAAAGTTGGCGGGAAATGCACCAATCGTGCATGTTATCGACCCATTCAAAATATCGTGGAGCAAGAGACTCTGGTTCGATTTTTACTTTTCCGTTACGGACTGCATCAGCTGCGGCCTTCGCCAACGGTGCAACTTTCACAAACCACTGTTTGGATAGCAGCGGCTCCACCGTCGTGTCACAACGCTGACAATGCCCGACAGAATGAATATATGGGCGCTTTTCGGCAACTATGCGCCCCTGCGCTCGAAGAACTTCAACAATAGCCATTCGCGCTTCAAACCGATCTAGACCATCGAATTCAGTGCCAGTACCCGTCACCACTGCCTCGGGATTGAGCATAACGATATTTTGCAGCGAATGACGCTGCCCGATTTCAAAGTCATTTGGATCATGGGCAGGCGTAACCTTCACCGCCCCAGTACCGAACTCTGGGTCGACATGTTCGTCTGCGATGATTGGAATCTGACGGTTTGCCAAAGGCAAAGTTATGGTTTTGCCGATCATATCGGCATATCGCGCGTCATCTGGATGTACTGCAACGGCTGTATCACCAAGCATTGTCTCGACCCTAGTCGTGGCTACGACAATCGAATCTTTGCCGTCGCCATAACGTATGTAAAGCAATTCCCCTTCATCTTCGCTGTGGTCCACTTCGATATCCGAAATTGCCGTCATGCATCGGGGGCACCAATTGATAATGCGCTCTGCGCGATAGATCAGTCCTGCGTCGTACAACCTTTTAAATATAGTCAGAACTGCGTTCGACAGTCCTTCATCCATCGTAAATCGCTCGCGCGTCCAATCAACGCTGTCCCCAAAGCGGCGCATCTGTTTAAGAATTGCTCCACTCGATTCTTCTTTCCACCGCCAAACCCGCTTTACAAATTCTTCGCGTCCCAAGTCGTGCCGAGATAGTCCCTCCTTAGCGAGCTGTTTCTCGACCACATTCTGTGTAGCGATCCCCGCATGGTCCGTACCTGGCAACCAAAGAACATTGAAACCTTTCATCCGCTTCATGCGAATCAGGATGTCTTGAATCGTATGGTCTAACGCGGTGCCGATGTGTAGCACGCCAGTGACATTTGGCGGGGGAAGCACAATGGAAAAAGGGACTTTGTCGGAATTAGCCTCAGGCGTGAAATACCCAGCGTCAACCCACTTTTCGTACAAGGAGGCTTCGATCTCCGCGCTTGAAAAAACGGGAGGTAACTCGCGCTGACTCATGGAGGAGAGTCTAGATTATGCGCTCTTCTCCTCTGGACCTTTCTGCCGACGAACGATCCGCTTTGGAATATCGCCGGTATGCACCACGAATGTTGGGGCGACCCCGTCAGCAATGCATTCTCTGGTGACAATCACCTTGGCTACGTCAGTTCTGCTTGGAACGTCGTACATGAGCGTCAGAAGCACTGATTCCATTATGGCCCGTAAACCACGTGCCCCGGTTCCCCGTACCAGGGCCAGTTCGGCGATCGCATCGAGGGCTTCGGGCGTAAATTCAAGTTCTACGCCGTCCAAATCAAAAAGTCGAACATATTGCTTGACGAGGGCATTTTTCGGCTCGGTAAGAATCTGCATCAACGCCGTCTTATCAAGTTTTTCAACGCTGGTGACGATAGGCAGACGGCCTATGAACTCAGGAATCATTCCAAATTTCAAAAGATCCTCCGGCATGACATCTGCAAATATATCCTGCTTGTCGCGATCGGCTTCCGTCTTCAGCACTGCGTTAAACCCGACTCCGGCTGAGCCCTTTCGCCCTTCGATAATCTTCTCGAGTCCGGCAAATGCACCACCCACAATAAAGAGGACGTTCGTCGTATCAATTTGAATGAATTCTTGATGTGGGTGCTTGCGCCCGCCCTGTGGCGGCACCGACGCAACTGTACCTTCGAGAATCTTCAGGAGCGCCTGCTGCACACCCTCCCCGGACACGTCTCGAGTAATCGACGGGTTCTCGGATTTTCGAGCCACTTTATCGATTTCATCAATGTAAATAATCCCAGTCTCGGCCTTTTTCACGTCGTAATCTGCTGCTTGTATCAATTTAAGCAAAATATTTTCAACATCTTCCCCGACATATCCGGCCTCAGTAAGAGCTGTTGCATCCGCAATCGCGAATGGCACATTTAGCATTCGTGCAAGGGTTTGCGCCAGCAAAGTCTTGCCGCAACCTGTTGGGCCCAGCAGCAAAATGTTGCTCTTAGAAAGTTCAACCGAATCTTCACGTTTTGCATCATCGCTTTGAACTCGCTTGTAATGGTTGTAGACCGCAACAGAGAGTGATTTCTTAGCCCGATCTTGACCAATGACATATTGATTGAGGAACTCGTAGATCTCTGTCGGTTTGGGAAGCTCCTGCAGTCCAAGAGAGTTCGCTTCAGTGAGTTCTTCAACGATGATCTCGTTACAGAGATCGATGCACTCATCGCAGATATATACGCCCGGCCCAGCGATTAGCTTCTTAACTTGCTTCTGTGTTTTTCCGCAGAAAGAACACTTCAGAAGATCGCTGGTCTCACCAATGCGGGTCATGACACTCCTTTACGCCCTAATGCAGGGAAATTGGGCACGTGCTAAGGGTAGATTCAATGGTGCGCAATTCGTCGAGAATTTAACCCTGCGACTGTTCGCCCTGAGAAGAATTCCGTGAAGCAGCCGGTGTTCGAAGATCCTTTACGCCGGGCACGAGCAGAACGAGCCCGCACACGACCAAATGGAAAACGATTGAAGCAATAAGAAATTGCCGTTCGCCAAAGGCTTTGGTGACGGGTCCGACCAGCGCCATACCTAGCGGCATCAAACCCACAGAACCCATGTAATCGACGCTAAATACCCTCCCCTGCAATTCCTGTGGGATTTCTCGTTGAATCGAGGAGGACCAATAGGCCTCCCAGGGGCCAATAGAGATACCGGCAATTAAGTAACCGAAAATTATGATCCATTTCGAAGACGGGAAGGCAAGTACAAGTGGCGCCACTGCAAAGAATCCCCAGATTACAACGGCAACTAGACCCGGGTGTTTGGCTCTGTATCGCATGGCTATGAGTGCCGACACCGATCCCCCAATGCTAAACATCGCGGCGGCCGCAGCGAATACGGTGTTGGTGTGGAATTCACGCCGAGTGATGACAGGAAGCAACACATTTTCGCTGGCAAGAACGACCATTAATTGAAGACTAGACATTGCAATACAAGCTGCGACCCAGGGAGTGTGCCACACGGTCTTTAAGCCTTCGCGCAGATCTGTGAAAAAAGTTGGCGGCACTTCCACTGGCCCGCGCGGTTTCTCGACAATCTTCATTAGCAAATACGTTCCGGCAAAGAAGAATGCTGCAGTGATCGCAAATGTCATTCGTCCGCCAATAAGAGCGACCGAAAAACCACCTATCCCTGGCCCAATAATCTGCGCAATGCGAACACCGATACTGCGAAGCACATTGCCGGCCGGCAACTTCTCAGAAGGCAAAATACTCGGCAAAATTGCGCCAGATGCTGGAAATCCAAATGCCTCTCCTGCGCCCATGGCAAACACCAGTACCGCCAGTCCCCATGCCGGTACAGATGGCGTCGCTACGAAAATCAATCCGATCATGAGGAAGGCGCGATAAATATCCGCGCCGATCATTACTACTTTTCTAGGCAGACGGTCGGCCCACACTCCACCAACTGGTGCGAGTACGACTGAGGACAATACGCGCGAAGCCAGAATCAATCCGAGAGTTGTCGTGGTGCCGCCTGCATCCAATACCGTGACAGCAAGGGCAATCGGAAAAGCTGATGCTCCAATTGTTACGAGAAGATTCGATATCCAAAGATTTCGATAATCTCGGTAAGAAAACAGGCTGGCAGGCGAGAGCATTGCCATAGGTGCCTACTCCCGATCAGCCTAAGTGGAAGCCCCTAGTGTGTCGGTTTGGCCTTACGACTGGCAAGTACCTGATCGATCAAACCGTATTCGACTGCTTCTTGTGCAGTAAGAATTTTGTCTCGCTCGATGTCTTGCGCAATTTGTTCAGGCGAGCGAGTGGAGTGTCGTACAAGCAATTCTTCGAGAAGTACTCGCATGCGCTGCACTTCTCGCGCTTGAATTTCAATATCAGAGGCCTGTCCGCCACCTTCGCTTGATGGTTGATGAATAAGAATTCGTGAATGTTCAAGCGCCATGCGCTTGCCTTTACTGCCCCCCGCAAGGAGGACAGCCGCCGCTGATGCAGCTTGACCAAGACAAATAGTCATGATGTCAGGACGAACAAATTGCATCGTGTCATAAATCGCCGTTAGGGCAGTGAAGGACCCGCCTGGTGAATTTATGTAGATCATGATGTCTCGATCTGGATCCATCGATTCAAGAGTCAGCAATTGGGCCATTACATCGTTCGCCACGGTGTCATCAATGGCTTGACCTAAGAAAATAATGCGCTCTTCGAAAAGTTTGGTGTACGGATCAAGGCGCTTGTAGCCGTAACTGGTGCGCTCTTCGATTGTAGGCAAGACATATCGGTTGGTAATTTCGTTCATACGGTCCAGTTCCATTCTCATGCTGTGCCTCCACGACCAGATACTTGAACTGCAGAGCGGACAACGTGATCCACAAATCCGTAATCCTTCGCCTCCTCCGCCGTAAACCAACGGTCGCGATCGGAATCTGCGGTAATTGTCTCAAGAGACTGCCCAGTATGAAAAGCAATCAACTCGGCCATCTTCTTTTTGGTAAATCCGATTTGCTCAGCTTGAATTTTAATGTCGGTAGCCGTACCACCAATTCCACTAGATGGCTGATGCATCATGATGCGTGCATGTGGAGTCGCGTATCGTTTGCCAGCTGCACCGGCACAGAGAAGGAACTGTCCCATTGAGGCCGCCAGACCCATACCTACGGTTGCCACATCATTACTGACATATTGCATGGTGTCATAAATGGCCATGCCTGCTGTGACCGAACCTCCAGGTGAATTGATGTAGAGATAGATGTCCTTCTCGGGATCCTCCGCCGCGAGCAGGAGGATCTGCGCACAGATCGCATTGGCCATCGAATCTTCCACAACCGAGCCCAGGAAAATGATGCGCTCTTTCAGCAACCGGTTATAGACCTGGTCATCAAGTCCACCGGAACCAGATTGCGGAGCACGCGAAATAATCTCTGCTGCTGGCAAATGAGTGCTAATAAAATCCACGAAAGATCCCCCTCACTAAAACTTCCTGTATTGACCCTAACAATCCCTTGAGCAAAATACTTCCCAATTCCTTTGGTTAAGCGTGGATGTTCGCTAATAGCGGAGCGTTAATCCTCTTGGGTCGCAGGCTGTGGTTGCAACGCTTCCAAATCGACGGGATTGCCCGATGTATCGATCACCATGACGCGACTCAAAACGCCCGCAAGTGCTTTGGCGCGCCCAACTTCAGCGACGAGTTGACTAATTTGCCCTGCTTTGGATAGTTCCTCTGCAAACTTCTCGGGAGCCATGCCGTATCGAGAAGAAGTACGAACCAAGTACTCAGTTAGTTCTATCTCGGTGACTTGAACGGATTCGGCCTTGACGACGGCATCCAACAAGAAATCCGATTTAAGAGACGAACGAACCTGCTCTTCAACCTCTGCTCGGTGTACGGCGTCTTCCAGGCGGCCCTCACCCTTAAGGTGCTCTTCTACCTCTGCTGTGATGAATTCCTCCGGAACCGGAATTTCAATATCGGCAAGAAGTTTTTCAACAAGTCGATCGCGTGCCTGGGCACCCTGTTCCAACTTCTTGACTCGACCTAGGCGCTCGCGGAAATCATCACGAAGTTCGTCCAAAGTATCGAATTCGCTAGCAAGGGTGGCGAATGCATCATCAAGGGGTGGCAACTCGCGCTCTTTCACCGCTTGAACGCTTACTTCGACATCACCTTTCTGGCCCTCCTCCATCCCAACAAGTTGGGTTTCAAAAATCTTCACGTCCCCGGCCGTTAGCCCAACGAGTGCTTCATCCAAACCATCGATCATTTTGTTCGAACCAACCTCATACGACATGCCCGAAGCCGTGCCGCCTTCAACAGCTTCGCCGTTGATGCGGGCGACCAAATCGATCGTGACAAAGTCACCTGTGGTTGCCGCACGATCGACAGTGTTCAATGTTCCAAACCGAACACGAAGTGCTTCGACTTGCTCGTCAATATCGACCTCAAAAACTTTACTATCATCGACAGTAATGGAGATCTTGGAAAAGTCCGGAAGAACCACATCGGGGCGCACATTTACTTCGACCGTAAAAGACAGTTTTTCCTTATCTACGAATTCCTTGATATCCACTTCAGGTCGACCGATGACCAGTACTTCATGCTCCCGCGCGGCTTGAGCATAAAAATCAGGCAGGGCTTGATTGATTGCCTCATCAAGGACGGTGCCCCGCCCTACGCGTTGATCGATCATCGCAGGTGGAACTTTGCCCTTGCGAAAGCCAGGGACATTGATTTGAGATGCAATCTTTTTGTATGCCTCACTTAGATGACCCGACATTTCATCGTATGCCACATCAATTGTGAGCCTTACACGGGTTGGAGATAAGGTCTCGACCGTGCTTTTCACGTGGAACTCCTTGCTTCGGCGTTTAGATGCATTGACTTAATAACTGGTCGGGGCGAGAGGATTCGAACCTCCGGTCTCCTGCTCCCAAAGCAGGCGCGCTAGCCACTACGCTACGCCCCGCGGCGCAATTGGAAAGTCTAGAGGAGAAATTACCTTCCCCTAACCGTTCCCGATATCGTTAGCCCCTGTTAGAGAGCCCTTGGGTTCAAAAACCTTTGCGGGTGTAGCTCAATGGTAGAGCCCCAGCCTTCCAAGCTGGCCATGCCGGTTCGATCCCGGTCACCCGCTCCAAGATTCAAGAAATAGGGATTCCTTCCCAGATTTCCCTACAAAGTTACCCAAATATTTTCGTTCTGGGCCTATTCTGAATATAACCAACAATGGAAAGTTGATCCTGATGAAAATTGCCTCACGCAAAGCAAGGGCCCTAATTCCACTTCTCACCCTAGGTATCGCAATAGCAATGGCCCCAGCCCTTGCTCAAGCCTCCGAAGGTCAGAAAGGTGGCGTCATCTACAACAGTGTCATTGCGCCATTGCCAGGAAATTTGCCAAGCGTTGGATTTGAGGCAACCTCCTTCAATGAATTTGGAAATGCTGTGAACTTCTCGTCAGGAAAAAGTCATGACATCACAAAAGTCGTAGTAAGTATGAGCAGTTGGGGCTGCGCCGCCGGAAGTTGGAATTTATTCACGTGCTCGACCCCAGAAGATGCCACCTTTGCCCAGCCCATCACCTTGAATATTTATGGTCCAAGCGGCGATGGCGTGAATCCCGGAGTGAAAATTGCATCAGTTACTAACACCTTCAATATTAAGTATCGACCATCCGCCAGCGCTCTTTGCGTCGGAAGCGATAATGGCAAGTGGTATAGCAAGGCAACCAAGACTTGCTTTAACGGCTTAGCCCAGAACATTACTTTCAACATCAAGAACGTTAAGGTAGGAAGCAGCGCAATTTTTGGAATTACTTACAACACGAGCCACTACGGGTATGCGCCGGTTGGACAAGGCGCGCCCTGTTTCACAACAAATGCAGGATGCGGTTATGACTCATTGAACGTCGCGCTCACTGAAGATCCAACCAATGTCAGCGTTGGCACCAGTGTGGTTCCAGGCAAACTCTGGTTAGCCTCCGCCAGTGGCGGGCAATACGCCGATGGCGGTGCTGCCGGAGTCGGGACTTTCAGAATGGATTCACCAGTGGTTGCGCCATGGTGGGGTGTCAACGATCCCTATACCTCAGCACCTTGGTACGTCCCAGCAATCAAAGTCTTTGCAAACCAAGATGGCAAAGACGACAAACAATCCGATGAGAGTTCGACTGGAAATCAAGGCGTCGACAATAAGTCAGATGGCAAGCACGGGATTAAGAAGGATTAATCCGGTGCGGGCTTAGGTCCGCATCCGCAAGTCTTTGCTCGGCTCACTTGGGCAACAGCATCCATTGTCCAATTTCACGCGACCTGTGATTGCGCCGTATGCAAGCACAACAATGAAGATGATGGCGCTTGCGCCGATGAAATAGGCAATCATCGTGAACTCCCATCTAGATAAGGACTAGCACTCAGTCTGACGAGTGCCTGTCCTCGAGATCACATTACGCTCATGACTTAGAAACAGCCAATATCAATAGAATTTTGAGAGGTGCCAGTCGCTGGCACTTGCGAGTCGAGCGGAGAGATTGAAATGGCTCATGATTCAGGAAATTCCATCACGGGCTCAGGTCCGCGCATAGATTATGCCCAACGGCCCATGCTCGTGTTTTGGGAGACCACTCGTGCCTGCCTACTTGCCTGTAAACATTGCCGGGCCAGTGCAACTGCAGAAGCGCTACCGGGTGAATTGAGCACTGAGGAAGGCAAAGAATTCATTGACCAAGTCGCTGGCTTTGGTCGCCCTTATCCGATCCTGGTACTAACTGGCGGAGACTGCCTCTTGCGTCCAGATATTTTCGAGTTGATCGATTACGCAAAGAATTTAGGGATTCCAGTAGCACTCTCGCCATCGGTCACGCCTCTGCTAACGCCGGAAATGATTCAAAAAATAGTCGACAGTGGCGTTAAAGCCGTCTCGATCAGTCTGGATGGCTCCCACGCGCTGACCCACGAGGGAGTTCGCGGAATTGAAGATCACTTTGCCAGAACAGTTGAAGCGATTCGCGCGCTAAGTTCTGCTGGTCTCACCGTTCAAATCAATACCACAGTCATGCGCGCTAACGTCGGCGAGTTGGCAGAAATTGCCCAAATCGTTTCGGCTAGCGGCGCGCATATTTGGGAGGTGTTCTTCCTTGTTCAAGTTGGACGGGGCGAAGTTACCGAAGCGGTCTCACCTGAAGAGCACGAAGATATCTGCCACTTCTTATTTGATGCATCTCAGTACGGATTCATCGTGCGTACCGTAGAGGCACCGTTCTTCCGTCGGATCGTCAACCGGCGAATTGCTGGCGACCCGGCGATCGACACGGAGTTGTACCAGAACCTCACTACCCAGCTTGTCGAACTAATGGGACCTCCTACTGGGCGGCTACGCGCCCACACAACCGCCACCCGAGACGGGAAGGGGATTGTATTCGTTGCTTACGACGGTGAGGTCTACCCGGCCGGATTTCTACCACACGGACTGGGAAATATTCGCTCCAAAACAATTGCCAGTATCTACCGTGATAATCCGCTCTTAGTTCAGATTCGCTCATCCAATTTTTCTGGCCGATGCGGCTATTGCGAATACGCCGACCTCTGCGGCGGTTCGCGTGCGCGAGCCTATGCGACGAATGGCGATGCACTCGGCGAAGACCCCGCTTGCATTTATGTTCCCGAAGGTGCACCTATGGCACTAGTCGGCGACTAAAACTAATTACGAACGCTATATTCGCCCTCGATACCCAAGTCGATTAAGCACTGCGTGGCAGCTTTGGAACCCGAACGCAGACATGCGGCGATTCCGAGCCCGTCATAAGAAGATCCCGCTAAATAGATTCCTTTGAAGAAGGCAAGATCTTCGCGAATTCTCGCCACCAAATCCAGGTGTCCGATCTCCAATTGGGGAATTGCATCTGGCCAACGCATTACAAAGGATTCGATTGGTGCGGCCTTTACTCCTGTGGCGTCAACCAAATCCAAATGAAGTTTGGCAACTAAGTCTTGGTCGCTCAATGACTCGATCACTTTTTCGTTGGCCCGTCCACACGACATTCGCACAAGAATCTTCTCTGGATCTTCCATATGCGACCACTTTGTACTCACGAAGGTGGCTGCCTTCAGGAGACGCCTCTTTCCAGAGGGGACGAGCAGGCCATTTCCTTGGAAGGCTTTCAAACCTTTAACGGCAGCGCGTGGATAGGAGACGATGACAGTGGCAACGGATGCATATCGAATTTTCTCTAAGAGCCCAGTGGCGATGTGTGAAAGAGGACGAATGATTCTCGCGGCAATGCGTGCAGGTATCGCTAGAACGACGGCATCCGCCTCCGTCGACCCATCGTTCGATAACTTCAGCTCGAATCGACCAGAAGACAATATTTCAAGTGACTCCACCGTGGTAAGCGTTCGGATTTCAACATTTGTTCCATAAAGCATCCGTTGCGCAAGAGTTGTTAGTCCACCACTCCATGTTGCGAATGACATAGGCGCACCAGCGCTTTGGCCACGCCTGCTCATCATTATCGATCTTCGCCGATCGGCAATTGTCGCTAGTTCGGGTGTAACGGCTTTAAGACTAAGCCCGTATACATCTCCTGCATGCAAACTGCCGAGCACTGGATCAACTAATCGCTCAACTACCTGGCTTCCAAATCTTTTGCCAATGTACTGGCCCACTCCGATATCGCCGCGAAGTTTTCGCCGCGGCACGAGCGGTTCTAACCCAGCTCTGACCAAACCACCGATGGTCATCACTCTGGATCGCAGGACTGGGCGCAACTTTCTAGGACCGGATGGACCCACTCCTTCAGGTAATCGGCGAAGTCCGTTCTTAGTCCATAACCAAGACGGTCCTAGCTTCGATTTTATGATTCCGTCAGATAATCCAACTTCACTTAGCAGTGCGCTCATTCCTGGCGCGGAAACATGAATCGCTTCGGCACCCAAATCAATGTCATGGCCAGCCACGCTTGCACCACGAATTTGGCCACCAAGGATTGAGGTGGACTCAAAGAGAATTACTCTCACGCCTCGCTGGCTCAGTCGGCGAGCGCAAATCAATCCAGTAATGCCGCCACCAATTACAGCAACAACGGGGTGAAGGCTCGTTGTGTCGAGCGGATTTTGTGCCACGACCAGCACAGTACGCCAAAAAACGTCCCAAATATTTTACTTGTCGAGCCCTAGCCCGTTTGAGTAACCTGCCCGACCACAATTGCGTTGTATCTCCCTTGTAAAGTTAAAGGAAAGGAAGTTGTATTCGAGCCACATGTCAAAGTCACTGAAAGCGCGTAAGCGGTGACAACCAGACTTCCATCAAGAACTACTTCCGCGGTTATACTAACTTCGTCCCTTTTGGTAGCAAGATTGAAACTACTGCCATTTGCGACGACGTAGGATACCGATCTAGTTGGGGAACCACCCTGTGCAGTCACGTCTAACCCAAGTGGATAAATCAATAACAGTCGATCCACATTAAAGGTTTGAATTAGAATTCGCACCACATAATTTTTACCAGCCTCAAAAGTTCCAAAATTCGAAGACGTCTGTGCGGTTCCAGCGACGCCCTGGATCGTGGAAGCGAATGCAATCGCGCCATATGCGGCATTGGAAGATCCCGCGGCTCCTGTTGCGCCACTCGGACCCGTCGCACCAGTTGGACCCGTCGCACCAGTTGCGCCGACAGAGCCAGACGCACCAGTTGCGCCGACAGAGCCAGACGAACCTGCTGGTCCAACAGAGCCATTTGCTCCAGGGTTTCCGCTCACGCCTTGTGGGCCAGCGGGACCTTGTGGGCCAGTAGGTCCTGGCGCTCCCGCGGATCCGGATGCGCCAATAGAACCTGCCGGACCCGTTGCGCCCGGATCCCCTTTCGCACCAGAAGGTCCTGGCACACCTTGAATTCCTACGGCTCCTGGTTCTCCCTTCGGCCCCGACGCACCCGTGAGGCCCTGTGCGCCCGCCGCAACAACATTGGCGCTTGGCCTTGCATCACTTCCGTTGGATCCACTTTGCCCAGTTTGTCCTTGTGGACCCTTCATGCTCGTTGGCGCTGGCCAATGTGCTTTCGTTTTGGGACCGTAGAAGAACATGGCTTTGGTATCAATATAGAAATCGCCGTCAATTCCATCGGACGATTTTGGTGGAGTCACGCCACTTAGAATCGTATTTGAAACGACAGTTGAAATTCTTCCCGCCTTTGATGGCTTAAAAAGTTGGGCCTTGCTAGCAGCATTTGCTGGCATGGATGAAAGAACCGAAACTGCAAGAATTAAAAATATCCAGCCGATAGAGGCCTTTTTGAAATTCGACATATAAGTGACTCCTTATCGGCGCACTTCGAAGGGTTAAGTTTTCGCGATTCATTATCAGCAAACAATCAGGTAGTCCCCAACATATAAGCCTTAGGCACTCAGGATTGCCCTATCTAATAGATCACTTAAAGGCGTGGGAGGGTTCTCAGCGAAAAACTCTGACCTTGCTCTAAGGATTTCTAAGCAGGTTTTTCAGTATTCTGGAGTTATGTACGAGTAGTCGATGGCGAAGGGCCGTTGGCGTTGAAATCCCGAAAGGGACGGAAAGCAGGCGAATTCACATGTCATCAAAAAAGATGGTAATTACAATCGCGGTAACCACCGCCGCCCTGTCGTTGGGCAGTATTGGAATTGCTAGTGCATCCAATTCAAAGAACTCGGTCAAGGTCAAATCAACTAACGTGACTCGCACAATTGCGAACCCAATGATGGGTGGCATCGGTCACCCAGATATGGACGGTCCCAATGGTCACCTTGCCTCAGTTCTTGCAGCACTTGTTACCAAGGGAACGATCACTCAGGCACAAGTTGACGCAATCAATGCAGCAATAACCGCCGAGCGCACTGCGAATCAGACACAGGGAGATGCCCGTCGCGCCGAACATGAGACTCTCATCGCAACAACGATTGGTATCTCAGTTGCGACTTTGGAATCACGACTTGCAGCTGGCGATTCTCTAGCAACAATTGCTGGAGCCAAGACCAGCGCTCTTATCACGGCATTAGTTGCTGACGCGACAAAAAATATTGATGCTGCGGTAACCGCAGGAAAGATCACTTCCGCACAGGCAACTACGCTGAAGTCCAATCTCACTGCACATATCACCGCCATGGTTAATGGCACTGGTGGTTTTGGTGGCGGTATGGGACGTATGGGTGGAAAGCGTGGAGAGCGTGGACA
>JBBRSY010000016.1:0-27273 GCA_038244965.1 Candidatus Nanopelagicales bacterium
AAGATCGGTCGCACTTCGCACTGGAGAAGTCTCCGCTCGAGTTGCAAGCCCAGGGGTGGGAGTTTTAACGCTGGCGGAAAATTACGATGGTTCTTGGCAGGTAATTCAAAACGGCAAGCAACTCGTTCGTTCCCGCAATACCTACGGTTTACCGCAATTCGCGGTTCCACAAGCCGGTGAGTTCTCCCTGATTCACGATGGCACTTCCAGGAGAGCGTGGCTCTCCTTGGAGACCATAGTCTTTTTGATTGTCATTCTCATGATTGTGCCTTCAGGACGCCGTCGCAGCACAATTGCTCGGGAAGAACTTACTTGAAAATCAGACGAGCACTCCTAATCATTGGCGTTGTTTCAGTTACTCTGCTCGTTAGCAATTACGTGAACACGGGTAGTGCGAGTCTTAAATTTTCGCAGAGATACCCGGCCGTTGTGTGCCCGCCTTCAGATGCACATGTGAACGCGCAAGTCTCGATCTTCGCTAAAAACATCCCGTTCCGAAAAATTGTCGGTAAGTCCGCCACCCTTTCGCCCATCAAAACCATGCAATATTCAATAACAAAAGATGCGATTCTTCTCAACCAGGGAGAAGTGAGCTCGATTGCCTGGCTGCGCCTTCCAGGTGTTTGGGCAGGGGCGACATTGTGTAGAGCCCCGCAAGGCGATCAGTGGTTTGTCGGTGGAAGTGCGGATGTAACAAGCAAGGGTCGCCTCTACCTGGTCAATAGTGGGCTAAGTGACGCCACCGTCGATATTCAGGTGTGGAGCGAGACCGGTGCTCAATCTGGAAAAGTTTTCACCGTACTAGCGAATTCTTCTTCCAAAATTCCACTCGACCTTCTTGCGACGGGGGCATCGCGTCTGGTGATCCGGGTTACGGCGCGCTCTGGTCGAGTTAATACATTTCTAGTCGATGAGCGAGTTAAAGGTTTGAAGACCTTGGGCGGGGATGCAGTAAATTCTGTTGATTTTCCGCGGACGGATCTCGTTCTCTCCGGGATTCCTCATCAGGTGACGAAGGGTAAGGGAGGTCCACATACATTGCGGATCTTGGTTCCAGGAAATATTGATGCGACTATTCGGGTTGATTCGATTTCTAAAGACGGCGTATTCGTGCCATTGGGACTTGATCAAATGGTGGTTGTCCATGGGCGAGTTGTAGATATTGCGTTGAGTCCCAACATTGCCTATAGCGCCTTCTCCCTTCGGATCCGCTCGGATCAACCGATCGTGGCAGGTGTCTACACGCCGCTTCGGATCAAGGATCATCAAGATATTGTCTGGAATTCAGCCAGCCCGCAATTGGTGCCCCTGACCATGGCAATTTCTGGATTGTCTCCAGCGTTGATATTTACTGGCAATGTAATTGATCTCGTGGTAACGAGTTACCTTGCAAAGGGGGCAATGAAGACAGTCCATCTCACTGGAAGCGATGCGGTGATCTGGAAGGTTCCAGATAATGCCCAGTCCATCACTATTTCAAATATTAAGTCCGAAGTTGCCGGCGGCGGGTTGATTTCCTCCAGCAGCGGAGCCGGTGCATTTCCTCTGGCAGTGGGAAGCACCTTGACCAAGGCGGCAATACCCCTTTCCGATATCGCCGTTATTAATCGGTAGTACTCGGGTCATTGCCTTCGAAAATGAGAGTTTCCCACTAGCCTGTATGGCATGACATCTCGAGTTGGTCGCGGTTGCTCTCGCGGAGGGTGTCGTCGTAAAGCAGTAATGACTCTTACTTACGTATATTCTGACTCCGTCGCCGTAGTTGGGCCTTTGGCCACATTCGCAGAACCTCATGCCTATGACTTATGTGAAGTCCATGGAGATCGATTGACAGTTCCAAATGGTTGGAATGTCATCAGGCAAGAGCGCACCGGTACAGAACCCGGCCCAACTGATGAGGACCTTATGGCAATTGCTGATGCGGTCCGAGAAGTGGCTCTTCCTGCACAATCTCCGGGCCCTCTGACTTCCAGCGAAGACTCCTCGCAAACGAGTGTCCAAGGACTTGGCCGGCGAGGTCACCTGCGCGCCGTCCGTTCATAGTCATGAGCGATTTCGAATCGCCCAATGTTTTCAAGGCCTATGACATTCGGGGTCTGGTAGAAAACGAGATAACCCCCGATTTTGCCTTTCGAGTCGGCTTAGCATTTGCGCGATTTCTTGAGCAGGAGCGCGAGCCGGCCACCGTAGTTATTGGCGAAGATATGCGTCCGTCCTCGCCCTTGCTGGCAGATGCATTTTCTGCGGGAGTAACGTCAAATGGAATGGATGTCATCAGGATTGGCCTGGCATCGACGGACATGCTGTATTTTGCTTCTGGAAAATTGAATATCCCGGGCGCGATGTTTACGGCCAGTCATAATCCCGCCGAGTACAACGGGATCAAGATATGCAAGAGCGGTGCTCGACCAATAGGCAAAGAGTCGGGTTTGGTGGCCATCGAACGTGATGTGATTGCAGGCAGTCCTATCAGTGTGCGTTCGGTGGGCAAGGAAACTTCGAGAAATATGTTGGACGAATATGTCACCCACCTGCTTTCGTTAGTAGATGTATCTGAAATCCGTCCCTTGAAAATCGTGATTGATGCCGGTAATGGGATGGCTGGGTACACGGCAGGACCGGTATTCGCACGCCTCAATGTTGAAGTGATCGAGATGTATTTTGATCTGGACGGAACTTTTCCAAACCATGATGCGAATCCAATCGATCCAACAAACCTCAAGGATTTGCAGAAATCCGTGCTCAAACACAAGGCCGATATTGGACTGGCTTTCGATGGGGATGCAGATCGATGTTTTCTGGTTGATGAAAAAGGTGAAACCGTCAACCCTTCGACCCTTACTGGTCTAATTGCGGCACGCGAGCTAGCGAAATATCCAGAATCTGGCGTGATTTACAATTTAATATCCTCACGCTCAGTAGCTGAAATTGTTAATGAAAATGGTGGGACTGCAATACGCAGTCGAGTCGGTCACTCGTATATAAAGAAACTGATGGCCGATACTGGTGCGGTCTTCGGCGGCGAACATTCTGGGCATTTTTACTTTCGAGACTTCTGGTGCGCTGATTCTGGGATGTTGGCCGCACTTCATGTAATTGCCGCGCTTGGAACTCAAGCGAGCCCCCTATCCAAGATATTGAGAAAGTATCAAAGATATTTTGCGAGCGGAGAAATCAACTCACGTGTCGTTGAGCCAGCACTGATTCTTGCCCAAGTTGAAGCGTTATACGGCAATAAGGAAGGTGTGACTTTAGATCACCTTGACGGACTCACGGTGAGCGCAGATGGATGGTGGTTTAACATCAGGCCATCAAATACCGAGCCCCTGCTGCGTCTTAACGTCGAGGCAAAAACTCAAGCCCGATTAGACCGAGTGCGAACTGAGGTTCTGGCACTCATCCTGGGCTGAAATGTGCCCTTCTCTGCCTGACCAAGTAGCCTTGGAGTCTTGATAGGCCTCAAAGCAGGTTTCAAAGAAGGAGCTTTTTGTGAGTTCGCAAACCACCATCACAGTACCGCGACACGATATTGCCGATGCTGGCCTTGCTGCCGAAGGTCGCAAAAGAATTGAATGGGCCGAGCGGAATATGCCAGTCCTTGCCCAAATTCGCGAACGGTTCGCAATCAGTCAGCCATTCGCGGGCGTTCGAATTGCCGCTTGCATGCACGTTACGACGGAGACGGCGAATCTCATGCGCACTCTTAAAGTTGGCGGTGCTGACATTGCGCTTTGTGCGTCCAATCCACTCTCGACGCAGGATGATGTTGCAGCCGCTCTTGTGCATGAATATGGGATCAGTGTTTTTGCTAGAAACGCTGTGGGCCGAGACGGCTATTACACGCACATAAATGCCGCACTTGATATCCAACCGCATCAGGTATTCGATGACGGATGCGATCTCGTGAATACCTTGCATACAACGCGTACCGAACTTATTGCCGGAATTGCCGGTGGCTGCGAAGAAACTACGACAGGTGTGATCCGTTTGAGTCAGATGGCAAAAGATGGTGCGCTGAAGTTTCCGATGATCGCGGTAAATGACACCGATACCAAGCACATGTTTGACAATCGTTACGGAACGGGGCAATCAAGTCTCGATGCGCTGTTTCGCTCGACCAACTTTCTGCTTGCGGGACGGATTCTCGTGGTTGCTGGCTTTGGATATTGTGGTAAGGGAGTTGCAGAGCGTGCCAAAGGTATGGGCGCAGATGTAATCGTTACCGAAATCAACCCCACGAAAGCCCTTGATGCCATGATGCAGGGCTATCGGGTTATGCCGATGATTGATGCGGCGAAGGTGGGCGATGTTTTTATTACCGTAACCGGTAATCGAGATGTGCTTAGAGAAGAGCACTTCGCGGTCATGAAGGACGGAGCGATTATGGCCAACTCGGGGCACTTCGATATTGAAATTGACGTTGCGTGGTTAGAGCAACAGGCGGTGAAGAAGAACGCGAAAATTCGTCATCAAACCGATGAATATGTAATGGCAGATGGTCGCCGTCTACTACTTCTTGCGGAGGGTCGTTTGGTAAATCTGGGCGCCGCCGAGGGACATCCGGCGGCGGTAATGGATATGTCCTTTTCAGATCAGGCTCTCACTGCACAATGGCTCGTGACCAATGCAAAGCACCTGCCAGCAGGGTTGCACGAAGTGCCAGAATTCATTGACCTTGAAGTGGCCAAACTCAAACTCCAGAGCATGGGCGGAAAGATCGACGTTCTCACTCCCGCGCAAGATATGTACCTCAATTCATGGGAGCATGGTAGCTAATGACACTGGTGATGGTCGTCGACGATGACCAGGACTTGGCCGAAATGCTCGGCATTGTTTTGACGAGCGCCGGCATTGACGTTGACTTAGTCAGTAGGGGAGATGAAGTTCTCGAAGTTTTCCGCGCAAACCCGCCTGACCTAGTTCTCTTAGATGTCATGTTGCCAGGACTCAACGGCATTGAGGTTTGTAAACTGATTCGAGCCGAGTCAATGGTGCCGATCGTGATGTTAAGTGCGAAGGGCGACACAATTGATGTAGTTGAGGGACTCGAAGCGGGGGCCGATGATTACATGATTAAGCCGTTCAAGCACCCGTCTGAACTAGTTGCTCGAATTCGAACTCGCTTACGTAGGTCTTCAGCGGGGCTGTCGGGACGGCTAACGCTGGCCGACCTGGCAATTGATTTGGTTGCCCATCAAGTTACCCGTGGTGGAAAGCTCATTGCTCTGACTCGTTTGGAATTCGATCTTCTTGTGGCACTTGCGAAAGAGCCGCGCAGGGTCTTCACCAGAGACGCGCTCCTCAGTGAAGTTTGGGGATATCGCCATTCAACGGACACGCGCCTAGTAAACGTCCACGTTCAAAGACTTCGCGCAAAGATTGAACACGACCCCGAGAACCCGGAGATCGTGGTAACGGTTCGCGGAGTGGGATATAAAGCAGGAGTAACAGGCGGGGTGTGAGATGACTCGCTCTAGTCGGGTCGCCCGCTTTCGAAATTCTCTGGCGTTTAAGGTAATTTTTTCGACGGTTTTGCTCTGCTTGGCTGTTGTTTGGCTTACTGGCTCAGCCCTATACGCTCAACTTTCAGACGGAATCCGCAAGGTCAAAGTGGAGTCATCGGTGGCCGAATCGCGATCAGCTATTTTTAATGCGCAGTACCGAATAATCCTTGGCTCAGATTCGTCAGCCAAAGCCATCAAACAGATTGTTGATGACATCATTGTGAATTCTCCCAGCGTCATCGGTACGGCCATCAATGGTCGCGAAGTTGCGCTCTTGCGTACGAGATCCACGCCAATCGGTGCGATTAACTACCAAGAGACCTCAAATCAGATGCTGGTTTCATCCATACCAAACGAATTACGCTTACGCGTACAAAAGAGTATTTCCACTGAATGGTCTGAGACTCTAATTCGATACTCAGATGGCACGAAAGTTTCCGCCCTTGCAGTGGGTGAGAAGATAACGATTCCTAAAGCCGGTGACTATGAAATGTATTTGCTTTTTAGTCTTGATCGCCAGGATGCAACTCTTGTATTACTTAGCCGATCCCTATTCTTCACTGGCATCGTACTGATCTTGCTGATCGCATTAATTACCTTCCTGGTAGTTCGTCAAATTGTTCGCCCAGTGCGTGAGGCGGCCCGAATTGCCGAAGGCTTTACTGCGGGAGATTTGAGCCAGAGAATGCAGATTAAGGGCAAAGATGAAATTGCTCGACTTGGTAACGCCTTCAATGAAATGGCGCTTTCGCTTCAAAATCAGATAAACCGATTGGAGAATTTGTCGCATGTCCAGCAAGGATTCGTCTCGGACGTTTCCCATGAGTTGCGGACGCCTTTGACAACGCTGCGGATGGCTTCGGAGGTTATTTATGCGACTCGGGAACAATTCGATCCCAATATCGCCCGAAGCGCGGAACTTCTAGTCGCACAAATTGACCGCTTTGAAAAACTTCTCGAGGATCTCCTTGAAATTAGTCGATTTGATGCAGAAGTAGCCGTTCTTGAGATAGTCGAGTTCGATGTTGTGGCATTGGTAGAACAGTGCATATCTGATCTTTCACTCCTCGCCAAAGAACGTGCAACGTCTATTGAACTTATCCATTTTGGAGAACCGGGCTTAATACAGGCTGACATCCGTCGAGTTGAACGAATTCTTCGAAATTTGCTCACAAATGCAATTGAATATTCGGATTCAAAGCCGTTAAAAGTGCGGATCGTTTCGTCTGAGAATGAAATCGCGGTCGGCGTCCGCGACTACGGCATAGGCCTTGATGAGGCATCGGCCTACAGAGTCTTCGATCGATTTTGGCGAGCAGATCCGTCTAGGGCCCGCGTGCGCGGGGGCACTGGTCTGGGACTTTCGATCGCTTTAGAGGACGCACGATTGCATCACGGAGAACTGGAAGCGTGGGGCCGCCAAGGTAAAGGTGCACATTTTGTGCTGACACTTCCGCGGCGTTCGGGTGGAGAAGTTATTTCCCGACCTATTCGACTTAAGCCAGAGGATTTCTCGTCCACAAGTTGAGCTGACTTAATCTGACATACACGCCAAATAATCGAAAATCACAGAGTGAATATTAGTGTGGGCTTACTCGATTTGGTCTTTCCCAGGAGGTGCCTTGGATGTGGTGTTTTGCAGGAGCAGTTGTGCCAAGCTTGCTCTAAGGAATTTCAATTTCATGATTACAGAAGCACCGTTGGTATAGTGCCAATTTTCTCGTCAATTCGATATGGTCCCAAGGCCGGGCACGTTCTTCTTGCTGGGAAAGAGGATGGCGTGAAAAAGGCCGACGATCTTCTCGTCCGTGCACTAACTTATTCATTTCGTTCGGCCGCGCGCACCCTTGGCATCCGACCCGCACTAATTCCAATTCCGCACAGCAACCAGGCACTGAGAAAGAGAGGGAGAGATTTTGTTGCCGAGATAGCTGGGCGACTCTGCGTGATTGAGAGGATTCCATTGCGCCAGATAATTCGGCATAATCGAAAAGTTTATGACCAGGCATCAATGGATGCATCGTCGCGCTTTGGGAATGTATCTGGTGCCATGAGCGTTATACGTAATTGTGGACGGCCGTGCGAGGTAATCCTCATCGATGATTTGGTAACTACCGGTGCCACCTTAAGCGAGGCTGTGAGGGCGCTGGAAACAGCGGGATTTCATGTGGTTGCAGCGGTTACCGCCCTCGTAGCTCTTCCTCTACGATAGAGCAATGAGCAGGGGAAAGGTCCCCTTAAAGTTCCGAGTCGTCTCAGTCATAGAAAGGTTGTGGCATGCCAGCATTTTTAGATCGCATTCTGCGGGCAGGAGAAGGACGAACACTTCGTGAATTGAGCAAAGTCGTAACGGCAATTAACAGTCACGAAGTTGAGATCTCCGCCTTAAGTGATGACGCGCTTCGGGGCATGACGGGTAAATTTAAAGAGCGAATTAGCAACGGTGAAACCCTAGATGATTTACTGCCAGAGGCCTTTGCCGTAGTTCGAGAAGCCGCGCAAAGGACTTTAGGTCAGCGTCATTATGATGTCCAGTTAATGGGCGGAACTGCATTGCACCGCGGAAATATCGCGGAAATGCGAACGGGTGAAGGCAAGACACTTGTGGCCACTCTGCCTTCGTACCTCAACGCACTTGCCGGCCGTGGAGTACATGTCGTTACCGTCAATGATTATCTCGCAGAACGCGATAGCGAGTGGATGGGACGTATTCACAGATTCCTTGGACTTAACGTCGGCGTTATATTAGGTTCGATGAATCCTGCAGAGCGCAGGGTTGCTTACGCGGCAGACATCACGTACGGAACTAATAATGAGTTCGGCTTTGATTACCTGCGCGACAACATGGCATGGACCCTCGATGAGTGCGTACAACGTGATCATTATTTTGCTGTGGTAGATGAAGTTGACTCCATCCTTATCGACGAAGCGCGTACGCCATTAATTATTAGCGGACCCGCGGACAAGGCGACCAAGTGGTATGTGGAGTTCAACACCATTGCCCAAAAACTAGTTCGCGATCTGCACTACGAAGTGGACGAGAAAAAGCGGACGTCTGGAATTATTGAGGAGGGCGTGACCAAGGTCGAGGAATTACTCGGAATTAATAACCTGTACGAGTCCGCGAATACTCCTTTGATTAGTTACCTTAACAATGCAATTCGGGCTAAGGAATTATTTAAAAGAGATAAAGACTACGTCGTCATGAACGGCGAGCTTTTGATCGTGGATGAACACACTGGACGTATTTTGGCGGGTCGACGCTATAGCGAGGGCATGCACCAAGCACTTGAGGCCAAGGAGCGTATTGAAATTCAGGATGAGAACCAGACCCTTGCGACAATAACATTGCAGAATTATTTCCGTCTCTACGAAAAGATTTCGGGAATGACTGGTACGGCAATGACGGAAGCGGCAGAATTTCATCAGATTTACAAGCTGGGAGTTGTTCCAATCCCAACCAACCGCGAGATGATCCGTGCCGATCAGGCGGATCTTGTGTACAAATCCGAAGTCGGCAAGTTTGCAGCCGTTGCAGAAGATATTGTCGCGCGTCATCGTAAGGGTCAACCGGTTCTGGTGGGTACGGTGAGCGTTGAGAAGTCCGAAGAACTCTCTGGAGTTCTCAAGCGAAACGGCATAGCCCATGAGGTGCTAAACGCAAAGCACCACGAGCGAGAAGCTGCGATTATTGCCAGAGCAGGCGCGGTCGGCGCAGTGACTGTTGCAACGAATATGGCGGGCCGGGGAACCGACATCATGCTCGGCGGCAACCCGGAGTTCATGGCGGATTTTGAACTTCAAAGGCAGGGTCTTTCACCCGTTGATACTCCGGAGGAGTACGAGCGTGCTTGGACTCCAGAATTAGCTAAGCAGAAAGCCGCAGTTGCAACACAGCACGAAGAAGTAGTCGAACTCGGCGGTCTTTATGTACTTGGTACCGAACGCCATGAATCCCGCCGTATTGACAATCAGTTACGCGGTCGGTCTGGTCGACAAGGCGATCCAGGAGAATCTCGCTTCTACCTTTCATTACAAGATGACCTTATGCGTCGGTTCAACTCAGGAATGGTGGAGCGTTTTCTCTCTGCTGCTGGTATCCCTGAGGACACACCGATCGAATCCAAGATGGTTAGCAACGCGATTCGATCGGCCCAGACTCAAGTCGAATCCCAGAACTTTGAAATTCGTAAAAATGTTCTGAAATATGACGATGTGTTGAATCGACAGCGTCAAGTTATTTACGGCGAAAGACGCCTCGTTCTTGAAGGAAAAGATATTCAAGATCAGGTGCAGACCTTCTTGAAGGAGACGCTGTCAGCTTATATCGCCTCTGCGACATCTGGTGGCTACGCAGAGGATTGGGATCTTGACACGCTTTGGGCCGCACTAAAAGCCCTTTATCCCATCACTTTTACTATTGCGGACTTAGATAAGGAACTCGGGTCGAGAGCAGCCCTTGACCCTGACTTCTTAGAGCAGAAAGTGCTCGATGACGCTCTCCTGGCTTATGCTGCTCGCGAAGAATTTCTGGGCTCGGAAGTCATGCGCGAATTAGAGCGCAAGATTCTCCTATCGGTATTGGATAGAAAATGGCGAGAACATCTTTATGAGATGGACTACTTGCAGGAAGGAATAGGGCTTCGTGCAATGGCCCAACGAGACCCACTCGTTGAATACCAGAACGAAGGTTTCGAACTCTTTTCGGCGATGATGGATTCCATCAAAGAGGAGATTGCGGGTTTCCTTTTCAATATAGAAGTCACAGTAGAGGAGAACAGTCAGGCGGTTACTGGTAAGGGTCTTGATAGTCACTCGGCGCCTACTGAACTGCAATATTCGGCCCCGGATGAAACCGGAACCAGCACCACCGGCGGTATCTCGCGAAACGCTCTATGTCCGTGTGGATCAGGGAAGAAATACAAACGGTGTCACGGGGCGAAGTAACCCCGATTTTATAGAAGTGTCAATGAGGTACAGAGCCAGCGATGGTCGATGCCCTCAAACCGAAGTACCAGCGAACGGATCCGGTCATTGAACCTGACCGTAACTGTGCTCTCGCATATTCCGTCAAGTGGCTGACACTGGTGAAGTTTTCGAATTCGTCCGACGTCACTAAGCGAGCCGACTTGCGAAACCAGTTGAGAATAAATGGTGTGATGACACCATCGGGCGAGTTGCGCGGGTTGTCTCTTAGCCGACCATATTTCTAAAACGCTCATTGCGAATTTCAATGTCCAGCTCTGTACATCAGGGAGTTCACTCGCTGAGGTTGGGTGAGGCGCAAACTCTGGGTCGTAGTCTTCGCCGAATGTGCTGGGTATGGCGTAGAGCAGTGGCTTTTGCACGATGTTCTCGCGAACACTTTGACGGTAAAGGTCGAGCATTGGGTGATCCCAGAGATCGCGTTCAGTGGTCGAAATGGGCACAAGACAAACTGGTCGGGAAGCGATGATAGATGTAGTCATTTCCACACCTTTGTGCGAGAAAGGCGGATCGGCCTCTAGCCAAAGACGGGTTTTCGCCTCATCCCTACGGATGATTGTGGATACGTTTGGACCGTTTTGTCAGTGAGGACCTTTAGTTGCTCACTATGAAACGATCCAAGAAAAGAATCCCGGCACGAACTATTGCGGCAATGAGCCTAATAGGCGCTTCCTTCATATCGGCCTATGTGCTTTCTTCGATGGCAAATCGAACGGAACTTTTGTGGAGTGCCAAAAGTTCGCTACTGCCCGGCGCTGAGATCTCAACAAATGATCTGATAGCAGCCAAGGCATCCATACCTGCTGGATCACGTGCATATATTTCGATTCGACGTGATGTGACCCATTTTCATGTTTTGCGGATGGTCGGGCCCGGCGAACTTGTGCCAGCCAATGCACTGAGTCAGGATACCAACGCGGTTGAAATGAGTTCGGTTCCCGTCAGCGTGCAAGCCTCCGATATGCCCATGGATCTGCAAACTGGCCAGGCGGTAAATCTATATCATGTCGGCGATTCACATTTATCCAAAGAAAGTGGTCCGCCCCGCCTCATTCTTTCGCATGCTTATATATCGGGCATTGATAGAAAGGGAGAGAATCTCGGGGGAGACCTAGCTTTGACACTTCTCGTTAGTCGTCGAAGTGTTTTGCAAGTGTTGGATGCAACTGCCTCGGGGCGAGTCGTGGTGGTTCGAGTAAATGGCTGAGATAGCCCTACCTATGATTGTGACGGCGATAGCAAATCCAGAACTAGAGGGATTTGTTTCGGCAACCTTATTCAGCCAGGGTTGGAATGTAATTTTTCGCGCGTTGGATGTCACTGCGCTATCTGTGTTCCTAGATTCAGATCTGAAACAGTGTCAAAATGTTGTACTGGTGTATTCACCAGATTTGCCCGGGATATCTTCGAACATTCTCGCCACCCTCAAGGGCAAAGTGCGCCAGACTATTGGATTCTCAAATGAGAACTGTAGCGACCAAGATTTTGTCGGACTTTATCGCGCGCCCACTGAGCCTGCTGAATTGCTCAATTTAGTCAGGGGATTTGTCAGAGCGCCGCTCTTGCGAAATCCGGAATTTGTGGCGCCGATTCGGCGCCGCGCGACGGTTATCGCCATCGGGTCCTCAGGTGGATCGGTGGGGTGCACCAGCTTGGCTATCAATCTTGCCATGGAGTTGAGTGTCCTTGGTCGCGATACTCTTCTGATAGACGCGGATGTACGTCATCCTTCTATCGCTCCTTTGCTCTCACTTCACAAGTTGAATGCAGAAAATTCATCTCGCATCATTGCGCCACATTTGAGTGTCAGTGAATTCACCAGGGACCGGGTATCTAATCTTGGTGAATATTTGGATGGTCTCTTCGCCAATTGTGATTTCGCAATCGTAGATCTGGGCGCCATTGAAGATATCTCAGATTCGCTTACAGATCGTCGATGGACCTCTTCCATGATCCATTGGTCTTGCGAGAGGGCGGATGCACTCTGGCTTGTGGGGAAAAGTGATGTGCTGGGCATGAAGCGCTTGGAATCGTTGGTTAGAGACTTCTCCAAGATAACCATTCGAGCCAAAATCAGCATTGTTTTGAATATGGCCACCCGTGGACGAAAAGGAAAACTCCGTGAGGATCAATATTTTTCTATCGGTGTGCCACTGTCGGCTCAAAATCATTATATTCTTCAGCGGGATGTTCGAACTCTAACGAAGGCTGAAGAAGAGCGGGCGGCACTGATTGAGATCGACGAGAAATCTCCACTTCGGAAAAGCATCGCAGCGATGGCGGTCGGACTAACTTCGTAAATTCTTATATCCTTGCCTCATGCGCGGATATGTTGCAACCACACCCTCTGAAATTCAGGGTTTTTTCTTAAGCGGCTCTCACCATTTTGCAAAGGTTTTAACCGTAGAACTTGGCACTTCGTTAGATTTCCAGGCAGACCCCGCGAGTCAAGAAGAGCAGGAATTTGAATTGTCCTGGCAGGCCGCAACGCAATCGCGGGAAATGCAGGGCCGTGCCGCTGCCAATGGCTATGTCTTGGCTCTTGATCTTCAGCAGAGACAGTTAGGGCAGGTCGATGGCAATCAGGTGAATCTGCTCTCAGATGTTTTATGGTCCCAAGTTCAGTCCCTATTACTTGCCCAGTCAGAGGAGGAAGAACTCTCTTGGTTTGCGGTGCAGGAGATCCCCACCTATCTGCCGCAATGGTTGGCGTGAGAGAGTTAATCCATGGCTCAGATTGAAGATTTGCTGGAAGGGCGAAGCCCAATTACATCAGAGCAAATCCATCGGCTCCACGAACTTACGGCAGACTGGCAAATGCTTTCGGATCTTTCGTTTGCAGATTTGATCCTCTGGGTTCCATTACGCAAAGACAGCAAGAGCTGGCCAACTGGACACATTGCCGTGGCGCACATTCGTCCGACGACAGCCGCAACCGTTTTTGCACATGACGTAATAAGCGATGAGATTTCGTGGGGAAGCCAGGGACGAATTGACGCTGCGCTATCCAATGGCGAGATCATTCGAGATTCTGACCCAGAACAAGTAGGTGAACTCATGATAAAGGAAGAGACCATCCCAGTGAGTTTTGATGGCCAGGTCATAGCGGTTATTTCACGGCACCGAAATGCAGAGTTAATGAGATCGCCGAGTCGACTCGAATTAAATTACCGCGAAATCGCTCATAATTTGTACCGCATGGTTGCTGAAGGCACTTTCCCGTACCCAGATGCGATATCTGTTTTTGATCCTCTTCCGCGGGTAGGGGATGGCTTGATTCGCCTTGACGTCAACGGCATTATTTCTTATGCGAGCCCAAATGCTCGATCCGCATTCAGTAGGCTTGGGTGGGCCAATGAACTAGAAAGTTATTCGCTGGGCGAAGTTGCAGAGTCGCTTGCAAAGGCAAGGCAAGAGGCGCAAGAAGAGGGGCTGCGTAGTTCTCTTAGTGGTAGAGCCCTTCGCCGGGTTGAGTGCGAGAATCCCGCAGGCACTATCGATCTTCTGGTCATGCCACTGATTCAAGGCAGCGATCGAATCGGCGCAATTGTTCTTCTGCACAACATCACAGAGGTGCGTCGCCGAGATCGAGAACTAGTTACGAAAGATGCCACAATCCGTGAGATTCATCATCGTGTGAAAAATAATCTACAGACAGTTTCCGCGCTCCTTCGTCTGCAATCGCGCCGCATTGAAGACCCCGCTGCGAGTGCTGCCCTGAGCGAGGCGGTTCGACGAATCGCATCTATTGCGCTGGTGCACGAAACCCTGTCGGGCAGCACCGATGAAACTGTGGCCTTTGACGAAGTTCTAGATCGCCTGATCATCACAGCTCGCGAATTGAGTCCTCGGGTTAACGCCATCGCGATTGAGCGGGAAGGTTTTGTTGGAACTCTCGAACCGAGGCTGGCAACGCCGCTGGCTCTGGTCGTGACTGAACTCATTCACAACGCGTTAGAGCACGGCCTTGCTTCTCAGGGCGACTCGCTGCGTATTTTTGTAGAGCGCGATCAGAATGAGTGTTCGATTCAGATATATGACAACGGGGTGGGGCTACCGGAGGATTTCGACCTCGAGGGGTCATCCAATTTGGGTCTACAGATCGTTCGAACTTTGACAGAGAACGAACTTCGGGGTCACCTGAGTTTGGAAAGTGCCCCGGGGGGCACCTGCGCACTTGTGAGATTTCCGCTTTAGAGCCCCCGAACAAATTGGGATTAGCGAATTTGGCTGGATTGATCCAATAGTCGAGCCCGATTTCGCGCAGCGCGGCGCTTTAGGGCGCGGCGCTCATCCTCGGAGAGCCCACCCCAGACGCCCGCATCCTGACCACTCTCCAGCGCCCAGGCCAGACAGGCATCCTTGACGATGCAGCGGTTACAGACCTTCTTTGCCTCCTCTATCTGCGAAATCGCAGGGCCGGTATTGCCGACCGGGAAGAACAGTTCTGGATCTTCATCGCGGCATGCGGATTGATGTCGCCAGTCCATAGACCTACCCCTCCTTGTGATGTCCATACGGCAGTCGCTACATTGCGCCTGATATGCATGTTGGGACCAAAAAATGTGTGATCCGAGAGACTAATTCTCCCTGCTCCCGTTGGTATTAACAAGGAGAAAGCGGAAAAGATTTCCGATAATAATGGTGATTTACCTCGCCTCTCGGGAAATTTGCATTTTCTCAGCGGTTTTGCAGTGTTCACATTGTGGGATGAGACGGATTCGGAACCCTCGCTTAAGATTCCTCCATGGCCTCAATCTCACACATGCTCTGGTTTAACAATCAGGGCGAAGAAGCGGCAAAGCTCTATCTTTCGATCTTTAAGGTCGGGACGATCAGGGAAATCTCACGAAATCCCGATGGATCTGTTCTTATGGTCAACTTTGACTTGCTCAATCAGAGTTACATTGCACTCAATGGCGGACCTCTCTTTCAGTTCAATGAGTCGTTCTCAATATTCGTTACCTGTGATGGTCAGGTAGAAGTGGACGAGTATTGGAATGCTTTCATCTCCAGCGGGGGAACTGAGGGAAATTGCGGATGGCTAAAAGATAAATTCGGCCTTTCTTGGCAAATCATCCCTAAACAACTCTCTGAGTCTTTATCGAACCCAGATCCTGAAGCAGCCAAGTATGCCCTTGCGGCGATGATGAAGATGAAGAAAATTGTTATAAGCGAGTTGACGCGGGCCGGCGCTTGATCCAGTAAAAAACGGGAGTTGAGGCGCTGACTATTTTCCTCTGCGGTGGTAGCGTTTTTTCTCCCATTCGGAGAGGTGTTGTATGACTACATCAGGAACATTTACCATCAAAATTAAGGCTGCCCCCGAGGTCGTATGGCCTTGGATTTCACAGCTGGATAAACATCCGCAATGGTCACCCAAGCCCTACCAAGTTGAATTTGTCTCAGGTGTTCCCAACTCCGTGGGCGCTCGGTATAAGTCCATTGGTTGGGTACCTGGCGATAAGAATCACGGTAATGAAGTGGAAATCACTGAAGTTGTTACTAATTCACGCTTCGCACTAGACGCGCATGACGAGGGTGGTGTGTTTCAAGATTTTTATGATTTACGACCCACTAGTGAAGGAACCGAAGTCACTTTTACGCTGGTATTTCCCAAGATGAAAGGATTGTCAGCGATTCTGGTGCCAATCCTTTTCCCATTAGTTGGGAAAGCAGACATTCGTAAACGTATGGGAATGCTGAAAACTCGAGCTGAATCCGTTCGGTAGATCTCGTATTGCGAAAGGTTAATAATGGACCCACTTGAAGTTGTATCAGTTTTCGGACAAGCCTGGGGCGAGCACGATCTCGAAAAGACTTTAGCGATGTGCAATGCCGACTGCATTTTCGACTCCACCGCCCCCGCGCCAGACGGAACTCTCTGCCGTGGAATCGAGGAGATTCGCGAAAATTGGCGCCCCATCTTTGATGATAAGAGTTCAAATTTTGAAGCGGAGGAAACATTTGCCTTGGGTGATCGAGTCGTGCAGCGTTGGATTTATCGATGGGCAGACGGCCATATCCGGGGAGTCGATGTTTTTCGGATTCGTGATGGAAAGGTTGCTGAAAAACTATCATATGTTAAGGGTTGAAAATCAGGTGCTGGCACATTCTTGATTTTAAATGGTTATGGAAAAGTCTTCAAATCTTCTTTTCATCCGAATTTCGGATTAGTTCGTACCACCGTATGAAATCCTCGACGCTAACTGATGCGATCGTGTCTGCGATGAGTTCAAGAGGCAGATCCTCGATTTTTTTAAATCGAAGACATGCCTTGCCCATGTCCAGTTGTTTTCCACTCTTACGGTAAGCCGATTCGAATTTCTTCATGAGGGTGGGATTACCGTAGCAAGCCATTAAATGTAAGGAAAAATAATTCTTCTTTGCTCCCAGTGCCAGGTAAGCAAGTGGTTGTCGGTTGTAAGTACTCGGATATCGACTGATTGGAATGACATAAGAAATAATTCCCCAATCCATTGATTCCTGATATCCCCTAGGTAAGTTTTTCCGTATCATTGCTCGCATTTTTCGAATAACCGTGGCTTGCTCCGGGGTTAAGGACGCAATATATTCCGCAACAGTTTTGTCAGTTGACTGGGACATCTACTCCTCCACATCATTTCCCTGCGGCAAAAGAATTAATATCCTACCAGCGGCCACTTTTGACCCCGGCAGGTGCCCCCGGCAGGATTCGAACCTGCGCACCCGCCTTCGGAGGGCGGTGCTCTATCCCCTGAGCTACGGGGGCGCACTTTCTGTACACTACCCTCATGTCGGAGAGAGCATATTTTGCAACAGGATGTTTCTGGGGTGCCGAACGTCGCTTCTGGAATATGCCTGGCGTCATCAATACCAGCGTTGGCTATATGGGCGGTGTTAGGCCAAATCCCAGTTACGAGCAAGTCTGCACCGGTGTAACAGGTCATTCCGAAACAGTTTTCGTTGAGTTTGACCCAACCCTCATCGATTACCCGACGCTGCTTGCAGAATTTTGGACGATGCACGATCCAACCTCACTTAACTCGCAGGGAAACGACATCGGCTCGCAGTATCGAAGTGCGATTTTTTTCACTACGCCAGAACAAGAGACCATGGCGCTGGCCACCAAGGCGATCTATCAGGTAGCTATTGCGCCTGCGGGATACGGAGATATCGTGACTGAGATAATTTCAGCTGGTCAGAACACTTATTGGCCAGCGGAGGATTATCATCAGAAATATCTTGCGAAAAATCCCAATGGCTATGACTGTCATTCCAGTACCGGCGTGGCTTTCCCGAAGGAAAATTATGTCCACTAATGAAATGGAAAATCTACGTCCCGATGGCACCGCTTATCCAGTCAAGGTTGATGACGAAAACTTAAAGCAATCCCTGGATTCTCTTTCATATGATGTTTTGCGCAAAGGTGCTACCGAGCGACCATTCACAGGCGAATATGTTGATACCGAAACTGTAGGTGTCTACAAATGCAAGGCTTGCAACGCCGAATTATTTAGGAGCGATACGAAATTTCATTCAGGTTGCGGATGGCCTTCTTTTTACGCACCAACCAAAGAGGACGCGGTCGTCTTACTTCAAGATCACTCACTTGGAATGCGTGTCCGTACTGAGGTGCGGTGCGCCTCTTGTGGTTCCCATTTGGGACACGTTTTTGAAGGCGAAGGTTACGACGTCCCAACTGATCAACGCTGGTGCATCAACTCTGTATCCATGTTCCTGGAGCCGAAATAGCGCTATTTACTCTCAACTGCCCGCCAGCAATACCAGGCAACGACACTTCGATACGGGCGAAATTTCTCACCGCGAGTATGCAATTTCTTAGGTTCAATCTGCCCTCTTAGCCGATGGATTTTCTCCCAACCTCTACGAACGCCTAGATCCCCGGTAGGCCAAGTGTCCAGGCGACCTAACTGGAACATCATAAACATGTCCACGGTCCAGGGACCAATTCCCCATAACGAATTCAATTTTTCCGAAACTAGTTCGTCGTCCAGCAAATGCAACTTAGCTATGTCTACTTTTCGAGTCAGCGCCGCATTGCTCAAACCCTGAATAGTCTTGGCCTTTGCACCAGAGAGCCCAGCAGAACGCAGGTCGGCTAATTCCAGTTTTGCGATTCTGGGGGGAGTAATTTTACCTCCAGCCAGCGAAATGAGTCTTGCATGAATCGTGTCAGCGGCGCGGATCGCCAATTGCTGAGAGATAACGGATTCAACAAGTGATTCAAAGTGCGAATTTTGAGTCGGCGTTCTACCAATTGTGCAGAGCGGACTCGCCTGGATAATCGGGGCGAACTTGGGATCGGCTTCACAGATATCGGCGACAGCGCGTTTCATCTGTACGTCTGTGAACGACATCGGTGATTATAGAGAGAAACTTGGATATTCATCAGTTACAAGTACAAAGGCGTACCCGTAAACTCGATTCCAATATGCGATCGTGCCAATAACTCCTTCGGCACACCACTCGGGATACTCACCCGTGAATAAAATCGTGAACCAGGCCATCAGTGTGAGTATGAATGCATAGATGCTATAGACCATTCCAACTATGTAGAGAGGGATGGCCAAGAACCACTTGATAAGTGGCAAGCCACGACTAAGAGTGGCGCCTCCTTCGATATCTGGAAATTCCACTGCTATTTTCTCATTGGCCTCGATCGAGGGATAATCATCCGTCAATAGAAGGAAATATGCGGCAATTCGCACCGAAAGTGCGACGAAGGCCTTATTGAATTGCAGTACGTACGACGGATATACGCCGCGAATCAGCAGAGTTAAGACCACAGGTAAAACTAGGACGCCGAAGTAGAGTGGGTAGGAGTTTGAATGTGTGGATCTAAATCCGCCGAATGAATTGGCAAAAAGGACGACAGGAATGATGAGTATTGCTCTAAATAACACGGCGACTCGGTCCCGATTCGTCACTTGGAGCTGAATGCGTGTGGTTATCTGCTGATTCATGCTCCCAATCTAGCCTTCCTCTTGCCTCAAGTTCTAGGTCTCGTCTAGTTTTGCCAGGTGGCGGGTATCAGGGAAGTGGCAGAACTAGCTGGTGTTTCCATGGCAACAGTCTCACGCGCCCTAAGGGGCATGCACCATGTCAATCAAGAAACACGAGAAAGGATTTTCGCAGCCGCGGAGAAATTGGATTACCCCCTTGAGATCACCTTCGCAAGTACGCGAATGCATAGCGTTGGGGTAGTTGCTCCCTTTATTTCTAACTGGTATTACTCAAATGTAATTCATGGGGCGGAGCATGCGCTGCGCGAAGCAGGGTATGACCTGCTGCTCTACAATTTTGGCCAGATGAAAGGTCGCGAGAGGCTCTTCCAGCACAAATTGCTCAAGGGTCGAGTGGACGGAATCATCGTCATTAGTGTTCCGCCCAGCAAAGAGGAATTTGACTCGATGCTAAATCTCGGAATTCCGATTGCCTTAGTGGGGATGCATCATGAGGGTTGCGCCAGCGTGGCAATCGATGATGTTGCTGGTGCGAGAACTGCCACGCAACATTTGGTGAACCAAGGGCATAAGCAGATAGCTCTTATGTCGGGCAGAACGGATGATCCTTTTAACTTCAGCGTTCCGCAAGATCGACGATTGGGATTCATGCAGGTTTTGGCTGAGAATCGATTGGAATGGATTCCAAGTCGCGAAGTCCATGGAGATTTCACAATGCATGCGGGGGCAAGGGCCATGGATGAATTACTAGCGCGTCCCAATCGTCCAACGGCGATTTTCTGCGAGTCGGATGAAATGGCAATTGGTGCGATGCAGGCAGTTCGGCGGCATGGGTTAAAAGTTCCCGATGACATGTCAATCATTGGATTCGATGGGCATGAAATGGCCGAATTTTCTGATCTCACGACTATCGAACAACCTGTTCAGTTGATGGGAGAACTTGCCGCTGGTGCAATTATGGAAAAGTTACGCAAACCCAGTGCCGAAATGGCCTCGGTCACTTTGCAAACCACATTAATAGTCCGAAACTCAACGAAAAGAGTTGGCTGATGGCTTAATTTGAGGTGGAAATGGGATACTTGCCCAATGCCAGCCAATGAAGTAACAGCGTTCTCATTATCGGAATTGCGCACGCACCGTAGTGAGAAGTGGCGCGCATTTTCTGCCGAAGTACTTCCACTTCCAGTAGCCGAAATGGATTTCCCCGTTGCGGCGCCAATCCGGGAACTTTTACAAGAAATGATTTCGCATTCTGATCTTGGGTACTTGGGCCCGATTCCTGAACTATCCCTCTCTTTTGAGAAATTTGCAGAAAGACGCTGGGGTTGGAAACTCGACCCAGGCCAAGTACATATTGTCACTGATGTAGGCGTGGGAGCTGTAGAAGTACTTCGATTAATTGCCAAACCCGGCGACAAAGTCATGATCAATTCACCCGTTTATCACAATTTTTACACATGGATCCAGGAGACCAACTTAAAGCAAGTAGATGTACCTTTTGGCAGAGCAGGTGAAGAATGGACTCTAGATCTAGCGGCGATTGAAGAGGCCTATAAGGGTGGCGTTAAAGTGCATCTACTTTGTAGCCCCCACAATCCAATTGGATACGTCTACTCGAAGTTGGAACTAACGAAGATCGCCGAAATGGCGCGTGAATATTCGGTGATTGTGATCAGTGATGAAATACACGGTCCCCTGACTTACGTCGAAAGCAACTTTGTGCCGTTTCTGTCATTAGGAGAAGCGGCGGAGTCCGTTGGGATAGTCATAACGGCAGCGAGTAAGGCATGGAATATTGCTGGACTTAAGTGTGCAATCCTCGTCAGCCAAAATCCGCAGATGGATTCTATTTTGAAGAGCCTTCCACCATCGACTCATTACCGCGCTTCAATATTGGGTGGGTTTGCGACTGCGGCAGCCTATTCTGAGGGAGGAGAATGGTTGGACGCAGTCTTGAAAACGCTTGACTCGAATCGAAATATGCTCTGGGACCTTTTGGACAAACAAATTCCCGAGATTAAGTATCGGGTACCAAATTGCACATACTTAGCGTGGTTAGATTTGAGCGCGTTGGGGTTAGGTAAAGACCCCGCGCAAGTCTTGCTTGATCGTGGAAAGGTTGCGCTCTCGGCCGGAGCGGCTTTTAGCCCCGATACATTCAACTTCGTTCGAATGAATTTCGCTACCAGTCCAGAAATTCTTACCGAAGCGGTCAACCGAATGGTGGTGGCGATTTCATGAATGAAGAGAAAAAGTTACGCCCGGAAACTATTGCAATCTCAGTGGGCCGTCCAGCACCAGGACCTGATGCCCCGCTAAATCCAGCCATAACTCTCAGCTCCACTTTCCGCGCCGGTGGAAGTGTTGGCTATGGCAGATATGGCAATGATACTTGGGCCGCATTAGAGAGTGCCATTGGTGCGTTTGAATCTGGATCTACTTTAGTTTTTTCGTCAGGCATGGCAGCGATTAGTGCGGTCTTTTCCATCTTGCCTGTTGGCGCAGTTGTCACCGCATCGAATCAGGGTTACAGCGGCGTAATGACTTTGCTCGGGAACTTGGACGCGGCCGGAAAAATAGCGGCGCGGTTCGTAGATATTTCCAATACTGAAGAGGTGCTAAAAGCGCTTCCGGGAACGGCACTTCTCTGGATTGAGTCGCCAACCAATCCAACGCTTACTGTTGCAGATCTACCTCGGCTTATTTCGGCCGCGAAGGTTCAAGGGTGCGGCGTGGCCGTCGACAACACTTTTGCTACGCCATTGGTGCAACAGCCGCTTCTGATGGGTGCCGATATCGTTGCTCACTCGGTGACGAAATATTTTGCAGGGCACAGCGATGTTGTCATGGGTTCCCTATCCACAAGGGATTTAGCTCTGTTTACTCGTTTGGAGGACGCGCGCAAATTCAATGGCGGGATCCCCGGGCCATTCGAAGCATGGCTAGCTTTGCGGGGACTTCGCTCGTTTCCGCTTCGATTTGAACGGGCACAGGCCAATGCAATGGAGATCGCCACCAGGCTCTCGATTCACCCCAAAGTATCGAAAGTTCAAGATCCGGGACTTCCATCTGATCCGCATCATCTTCGGGCCGCTGGATTCATGAAAGGCTTTGGGGCAGTGCTCTCGTTTAGTCTTCATTCAGATGGAGCGCACGCCGATAGAGTTTGTGAAGCCTCAGAAATTATTGCGCACGCAACCAGTCTCGGTGGCATTGAATCACTCTGGGAAAGGCGGCGTAGATGGGCCAGCGAAAGCGCCAGTGTTCCCGAGAGTCTCATTCGGCTCTCGGTCGGATGTGAACATGTGGAGGACCTCTGGGAAGATATTCTTCAAGCCCTCGAAAATGGCTAGCACACGTTGGGTAATGAACCAGCGAGTTACTCCTAAGTAGAGTATTTTAGGGGTATGTTCAAATTTGTCCGGCGGCTATCGGGAGTTGTGGTTCTCACCATGCTTTCCTTCGGTGCCGTGGGCTCATTTCTTTCCTGGGTTGAAAGACAAGAGGATGGGCCACAGGGCGTGTGGACTGATGAAGACGAGTTCGAAGACGCTTAAACGTATTTGAGAAGGTTGCAATAAGCACGTCACCGAAATCCGTCGGCAGACAACTTGGGCGACAGTTCTCAGCACATTCTAGGTTCGGAATCCACCATGGGGTCTTTCTTTGTGGCATTCTTAGGAACAGAGACAGGGAGTGTTGCATGAAAATTGTTGTCCATGCTCGTCAAGCCCAACTTGCAGAAGATTTCAAAGTAATCGTAGATGAAAAACTAAATTCGATGAACCGCTTTAGCGTGACGATCGATCGTGTTGAAGTAGAAATTATCCATGAGGCAAATCCCAGACAAGGCAAATTCTCCCACCGTGTTATTTTGACTTCGCACGGCGCCGGTCCCCTTCTGAGGGCACAGGCGGCCGCATTTAATGACGTTGCGGCATTTGATCTTGCGATAAAGAATTTTGAATTGCAGATTAGAAAAGTTCACGAACGTGCCAAGGAAATAGTCCACGACAGCGTTCGGAAAAAAGCGGTCTCTGAGTAAGGCCTACTCCGCTCCGGCAATTCCTCGCGTCGCCGTCAAACTAGCCACCGTCGTAATAATTAAGCATGTGACGATTGAACCTAAGCTAAAGGTCAGCGAAAACTCGGGAACTTCCACACCCAATAATTTATGAACACCAACACCGTTGAGTGCCTCAAAAATCATTTTGACTCCAATAAAAGCGAGAATTATTGAGAGTCCTTTAGAGAGGTAGATCAATCTCTTTAATAGGTTCTCGAGCAGGAAATACAGTTGGCGAAGACCCATGAGGGCAAATATGTTGGCAGTGGTAACGATGTAGGCGTTTTTAGTAAGACCAAAGATGGCGGGAATTGAATCGAGCGAGAAAACTAAATTAGTCAATCCCAATGCAACTAAGGCAATGCTGAAAGTGCTCATTCCTCGCGTCTTCATTTTGGCGACAATTTTTCCTTCTTTCCATTCGTCCTCATTGCCACTTTCCTTGAAGAGTTTGTATGCGGTGTAGAGTAAGAAGGCGCCGAAAAGGAAGAAAATGCTCGCGAAGCGAGAGATGAGGGCTGCTCCCAGGGGAATGAGCGCGCCACGCATCAGAATTGTCAACATGATTCCGAGCAAGAGCACCAGTTGTTGCTTCTCCTTTTTGACGCGAAGGTGCCCAAGAATGATGATGAAAACAAAAATGTTGTCAATGGATAATGCGTACTCCGTGAGCCATCCTGCAAAGAACTCTTGTTGCGCCTGTTCATTTGAGAACAACGGGAGCATGACGAATCCAAACACAAGGGCGGCGCCAATATAGACAACAGTCCAAACCCCAGCCTCCAAAAGGGAGGTCGGAAGATTTCTGCGGAGAATCGCCAGCCAAATATCTAGCAAAATCACAAGTGCAAGGATCGAAATCGTGACAATCCATGTTGTGGCCGAGATCATGACATTATCCTGTCATACGGATAGTGCCTGCAAAGAATCAGGCGTTTAGTTTCTTATGCATTTCGTTTAGAAGTTGATGGACCTCAAGTGAGATTTCCTTCAGTTCCTTCAGTTCCTCATTCGCAATTGTCCGAGCTTCCTTGGCGAGCTCGAATTCTCCGATACTTGCCTCATGGGTTTCATTGATCTTCTGTTCGACACTGGCAGACTGAACATTCTGCCCCACCATGATTATCGATAGAAGCACGAGTTGTAGGAAAGTCTGGGCGATCCAAGCGACGATAACGACTGTGTTTCCTGATTTGAGTGCACTAGGAAGTGAGATAAGTGCGATGGCGGCGAATAAATAGGCACACCACATGGTGCTCACCATGGATGTTATTCGCGCACCGAGTTTTTGATTGAAATTAGCTATTGCGTTCATGGGCACTACTTTCGTGACATATCGGGAAAATCCTATGACAAACAATATCTGCCACGCGCGATGTCGGTCAGCTAAACACCCTTTATTGCTATTCTCTAACATCATGCAAACGGATGACCTATCCCAGAAAAGCCCACATTGGCATCGTCCTCATATGGGCGAGTACCGTTGGCCGGTTGCCCTGGTCGTCATGTTGGTCATATCTATGCAATACGAGCTTCCGCAGAAGCTCTCCCTTTCAGTGCAGACTCCAATATGTTTCGTCGAAGGGACCCTGCTTCTTGCAGTTGTGGTCGTGAACCCAAAGCGTATTTCAGAACATCTGATGTCTGCCCGAGTAATGGGCGTATTGCTCATTGCAATAATGACTTTATCCAATACTGCTTCGGCCGTGAAATTGATCGATGCGATTATCACCAAGCGCGTGACCGATGCTGGAAGTCTCCTTGTTTCAGGAGGATCGATTTGGTTGACCAACGTCGTCGTCTTTGGGCTGTGGTACTGGGAGCTCGATAGGGGAGGACCCGGTAAACGAGCCCAGGTCATTCATCCTTTTCCAGATTTTATGTTCCCTCAGATGTCAGATCCACTATATGCACCCCCATCGTGGCACCCCAATTTCTTCGATTATTTATACACCTCATTTACTAATGCCAGCGCTTTTAGTCCAACCGATGTCATGCCCCTTACTCGATGGGCGAAAATGTTAATGCTACTTCAGTCCATGACAGCGCTACTCATGGTCGGTTTGGTAATCGCCCGCGCAGTGAACATACTCCGCTGATCATGGAGCCAAGACGCGTTGAACTAACAGCAAATAATATTGAAGTACTTAAGTCGTTGGTTGATGGTCGCTTGGTTACCTCGGCATCTGAACTTGAGCGGCACAGTCATGATGAATCGGCTTTTCCCTCCTCTCTCCCCTCTGCCGTCGTGCTGGCTTCATCTACCAGTGAAGTATCCGGAGTCCTTGCCTACTGCAATGAGCACCGCATCCCGGTTGTTGCATACGGTGCGGGGACCTCTCTAGAGGGACACGTCGTCCCCCTGCACGGTGGAATAAGTCTGGATCTAACGAGGATGAAACGAGTTCTTGAAGTGCGTCCGAATGACCTTTTAGTGCGGGTTCAAGCTGGAGTACAAAGGATTGCTCTGAATGAAAAGTTAGCCAATGACGGGCTTTTTTTCTCCGTTGATCCCGGCGCAGATGCGACATTGGGTGGCATGGCGGCAACCGGGGCGGCCGGAACAACGACGGTTCGGTACGGGTCAATGCGCGATAATGTCATGGCGCTGACCGCGGTCCTAGCCGATGGGACGGTTATTCACACTGGTAGGGAGACCAGAAAACATTCTGCAGGCTATGACTTAACTCGTCTGCTCGTTGGTTCGGAAGGCACCTTGGCTGTCATCACCGAACTCTCACTTCGTGTTTTCGGCATTCCAGAGAAGATGGCCGCCGCAATTGTTCGATTTCCGACGCTCTCACAGGGTGTTGCTGCTGCCACAGAGATTGTTAAAGCAGGAATTGCCATTGCGCGATGTGAGTTCTTGGATTCAACCTGTATTCAAAATGTCAATGCATATAATGCAATGTCACTTCCCGAACTACCCACCCTTCTCTTTGAGTTTCACGGCACGGCAGCCAGCGTCGTTGATGATGCGAAGGCAGTACAAGAGATCGTCACGGACTTCGGTGGCACCGAATTTGAGTGGACAAGTGAAGAAGGCCAACGGCGGAAATTATGGCAGGCCCGACACAGTGCACATTGGGCGATGATTGCCGCTAATCCCGGAATGAAAAGTGTAAGTACTGACTTTGCGGTTCCGCTTTCGCAATTAGCAGAGGCAGTGAGACTCGTCGACGAATTATTCGCTGAAAGTCATTTTCCGCATTCAATATTGGGGCATGTTGCGGACGGCAATTTTCACTGTCTAATTATTACCGACCCAGAAAATCCTAACGAATTGCTAGCAATCCGAGAATTAGTGCATCAGGTGACGTTGCGGATCATTCAACTGGGCGGAACATGCACGGGGGAGCATGGAATCGGCGCCGGCAAGATAGAAGCATTAATGGTTGAAGCCGGAGATTCATTGGCAGTTATGCGCGCAATCAAGAAAGCGCTGGATCCACGTTCGATCCTCAATCCGGGGAAGATTTTTTCTAGCACATTTGACGGTGCATAAGAAAACCCTTGACCCAGAGGCCAAGGGTTTTCTCGTTGTCAGACCAGCACTGTGGTCTGACAATCCTTTACTTGTTTTTCTCGCTCTTTTTGTTGTCAGATTTTTCAGTCTTTGGTGACTTGCTTGGCTTGGCGTTGTGCTCTGGCTTGACTGGAGCAACTGGCTTGACTGGAGCAACTGGCTTGACTGGAGCAACTGGCTTGACTGGAGCAACTGGCTTGACTGGAGCAACTGGCTTGACTGGCT
>JBBRSY010000017.1:0-27220 GCA_038244965.1 Candidatus Nanopelagicales bacterium
AATTCTCTCACGTTATCAATTTGATAACCACGCACGAGCTGCCATAGTCCGCGACGGACCGTCTCCACTTCTGGCAATTCAGGCACCCACCCACCCTACTGATTGAGGCAGCGCTGATAAAATATAAACCTGCAAAATATTCAGCATGAATTTAAGTTTTAGGAGTTAGCGATGGCGAAGGTGCAGACAAGGATCTTCACTACCGACTACGAACTTGGCCTGGCGGCAGCAACCGAAATCTTTAGCGGGGTTAAAAACGCGCTAGCTCAAAGTCGCAATTACGTGCTCGGCTGTCCGGGAGGTCGAAGCCCGCGCTCGACCTATCGCGCCCTGGCGAAAATAGTTTCGACTGAGCAAATATCCTTGGAGCATCTCTACATCGCGATGATGGACGAGTATGTCCTGCAGCAGTCCGATAATGAATATCGCAATGTCAATCCAGAATCTCATTTTAGCTGTCGCGGTTTCGCCATGCATGAGATCAGAGAGATTTTGAATACCGGCTTAGCTCCCGACAAACATCTGCCTTACGAGCACATTCTGGTTCCAGATGCCAAGAACCCCGCAGCATATGAAGATCAAATGCAGAGCCTCCAGGTGGACTGCTTTTTGCTGGCATCGGGGGCAAGCGATGGACATGTGGCATTTAATGGACGGGGCACGGAAGGATCAGCAACCACCAGAATTACCGCACTAGCGGAGGAAACGCGCCGCGATAATATGCACACCTTCCCCGCTTTTAATTCTCTATCGGAAGTTCCCACATTTGGAGTTACGGTCGGTCCGGGGACAATAGCCAAATGCTCCAAAAGCGCCATTATGCTGCTGCAAGGCGAACATAAGCAGGAGGCGTTTCGACGAATTAACTCAGCCCAGCAATATGAAATTGATTGGCCCGCCACAATTGTCACCGAGTGCGAAAACCCGCAGATTTTTGCCGACTCCCTGGCGGCATCCTCAAGTTAGTTCAGCAAAGCCATATATTGCCGCCCCGATAACACCAGAATGCTCGACTTCAGCGTCACGCACTGTCGGATGAAAATTAAGCAACTGGCAGGCACTTTTAAAGGAATTAAGAGTCAGTTCTCGAAATTTTTCACTGCCCAGCCAGAGCCCGCCGCCAAGGACTAGGACAGGCGTAGAGAGGTGACTTAAAAACTTTGCCAATTCGGCGCCAAGAACTTCGCACGCCGTGGTGATTACTTCGCGCGCCAACTCATCTGTCTCAAACCTATCCATCAAGGATTTAGCATCCAAGGACAGGTCCTGGGATGCCTGCGCATATCTGCGGGCAATGCCCAGCCCCGATGAATAGTTTTCCAATATATGAATGTTCTCCAAGATCTTCACGTCCCTCATCCCAAATCCAATTGCCTCGCCAGAGGCGCCAGTGACAGCAATCCCGCCGAGAAAATGAGTGTGAGAGATGCCCGAACTGATCGTGACATAGACGAAATCCGATTCTCCCCGGCCGGCCCCTTGTAGAGCTTCTGCAATCCCGGCGCACCTGACATCGGATTGCGAAATCCAAGGAAAACCCGTGAGTAGAGCAAAATCTTCCTGCGGCTGGACACGCCAATCAATGTTATCTGCCGAGGTAAGCATGCCTTTTAAATCGACGTACTCCGGAAACCCTCCTACTCCATATACCAGGTTGATATTTGCCCTCTCGGCTTGCAGGCAAAGGTCCGAGATCAATTTCTTGGCTCCCAACAATTCCGGATCGGCAATACCTTGGATACTGCCCCTGCTGGGAATTGTTCTCTGGACTACAACCGATAAATCCGAATCGACAATTGCCCCGCTTATCTTGGTACCACCAAGATCGATGGCGAGAACAAATTGCTTGATTTCGACATCCACGTGGCCAAGGTATCGCTTTCTTTCAGATTACATCCAAAGCGGCGCACTCCAACCGTTCAGTAACGAGAGCCATTTTTCTGGTTCAACATCTATAAATATCGTGACTACTCTTCCATTTAAAGCCAGTTAAGTAGAGAATTGCCACCAGATAAATCAGGATGTGTGGCGATCGACCACCATCCCTACTGCTTGGGGGAGATATGTCTGGTAAGGGCCTGGTTAAGAATCTCAATGTCTGGGAAGCTGTTGGCATTTCGGTTGCGCTCATGGCGCCCTCGATGGCGGCAAACATTAATCCGCAAGGGAGTGTGGGTCGTGCCGGTCGCGCAGTACCACTCTCCTTTGCGATCGCCACAATCGGCGTGCTACTTATTGCATACGGTTTCGTGAGGCTCTGTCAGAACTTTAATCACGCAGGAAGTGTGTATGGATTCGTTGGAGCAACGATGGGCATAAAGAACGGTGTCATCGCAGGTTGGGGTCTCATTGGGACTTATATCTTCTACGGCTGCGTCACTTCCATGGCAGCGGGAATCTTTGGTTCTAAATTCTTAGATGAAATCGGCGTCTGGCATCATCAGCCGGCTTGGGTACCTTTTGTAATTGGTTTAGTAGCTCTCGCTCTTGCATACTGGGTTGCCATTGTCCCCGCCCGTAACGGAACCCGATTGCTACTTTCTTTTGAAGGAATCACCGTTATCTTGATTCTGGTAACAACGATTATTGTATTTATCAAATTAGCAAGCGGTCATGCGCCTAACGGTAATCATCTTGATTGGTCAGTTTTCTCAATTCCAAAGAGTTCAGGATTCAATGGTGTATTTGTGGGAGCCGTATTCGGATTTCTTTCCTTTGCTGGTTTTGAGGCTTCATCGACACTTGGCGAAGAGACTTCCAATCCTCGGAAGGACATATCGCGCGCGATTCTAGGTACCGCAATTTTCGGCGGCTTCTATTTCGTGATTGTCACGGCAGTTGAAGTTATGGGCTTTGGTACAAATGAGGCAGGAATCAAGGCCTTCGGCTCATCTGGTTCTCTCATGGGTGATCTAGGAACTCAATTCATTGGTTCATGGATTGGCACACTCATTTCCCTCGGCGCGGCAGTGAGCGCGTTCGGATGCTGTCTTGCCTGTCTTGTAGGAGCTTCTCGCCTTTCCTTTGCGATGGGCCGCGACGGTGGAAATAAGTATTTGAGCCAGGTTCACGAAAAGAATGGCACGCCGATGAACGCCACTCGGATCATCACCATCGCTGTCTTCGCGATCGTCATGGTTTGGAAGTTTGCTTGGAATAAGCAGGCCTTCGATATTTTCGCTGGCAGCGGTGTTATCGGAACATTAATCCTTCTCATTGTCTATGTACTCGCTACGATCGGCGCGATCAAGTTCCTATTCTTCTCGGGCAAGAAGCGGACCAAATCATGGGAAATCATCATCCCATTGGCTGGAATCGGAATGCTTGGAATCACCCTTTGGGAGAATATTCATCCTTGGCCGACATCTGCTGCAGGTCGCGCACTTCCGATTACCGCCATTATTTGGCTGGTAATTGGCATCATCGCCATCTTCGCCAAGCCAAAATTGGCGACGAAACTGGGAGAGCAACTCAGAATGGATGAAAATCTCTCGGAGGCTCGCTAATCTTCTATCATGTTAAATAACGCAAAAGTAGTTGACCTGACCATTCCTTTAGGTCCGGATGTGATTATGTGGCCAGGGGCTCCTGCTCCCGAAGCGGAGACCCTGGTCACGGTCGCGCACGACGGATACTTTGCGAGACGAGTTTCAATCTTTGAACATAGTGGAACTCATTTCGACGCACCCTGCCACTTCATCGACGGTGCAACGACTGTCGATAAAATTCCAGCAAGTGAACTCGTGCGCCCAGCGGTGGTGATTGATATTTCTTCCCGCATAGGCTCTGATGCCGACGGAGAATTGTTGCTCTCTGATGTCATGGAATTCGAAGCCAAGAACGGGCGCATTGTCGATGGCGCAGCAATTCTCTTGCGCACCGGCTGGGAGGAGTTCAACACAGATTTGCTCCGCTACGCAGGCACTCCTGGCAATCTACGATTTCCTGGATTTGGCGTTGAAGCTGCAAAATTCTTGGTAAGCGAACGCAATGCCGCGGCACTTGGCACCGACACATTGGGAATTGACACCGGCGCGGCTACATCGTTTCCCGTTCACTCACAAGTTAGCCACCCCAAGGGATTGTGGCACCTGGAAAATCTGCAGAATTTGAAGCAGCTGCCACCGGTTGGTTCGTGGATAGTTGTTGGCGTCCTACCTCTGGTCGGCGGATCAGGTTCTCCCGCCAGAGTCATTGCACTAGTGCCCTAACGTGGGCATTGAACTCTCATTTCTTGCCACATGTGATCTGGTTGGTTTAGTTCGAGGACGCGCATTAAAAGCGCCCCTTACAAAGACATCAAATGTTGGCTGGGTGCCCGCCAACCTTGCAGTCAATTCATTCGGAAGTATCTGGGACGCAAATCCCTTTGGCTCACTTGGAGATCTTCGGCTGGTACCCGCTTTAGCGGGAGAATTCCACCTGCGGGGCGTTGCGGGCGAATCGAATCTATCGGTGTATTTATCCAATCAATATTTACCTGACGGAAATCTTTGGAATTTCTGCCCCCGTGGAATCGCTGAAAAAGCATTAAGGGATCTAAAAGACGAATTTGAAATTGACCTAGTTGCCTCCTTTGAGCACGAATTTATTCTGCTTGGCAACGATTCATGTGGCTCAGCCTTTGGATTGGATTCATTCCGAATTGCCGAACCTTTTGGTGCTCAGTTATTCACCGAGCTTGAGACAAATGGGTTAGAGCCGGAAAATTGGCTTGCTGAATATGGCCAGAACCAATATGAAATAACGATTGCTCCTTCCCCTGCTCTTACCGCCGCCGATCGTGCAATTGCACTTCGAGAGATCGTACGAGATGTGGCTAGAACTCAAGGGCTGCGTGCCTCTTTTTCGCCGCTGCCCCACCCCGATTCAGTAGGCAATGGCGTTCACGTTCATCTTTCACTGCAAAAGCATGGAAAACCGATTACTTTCGATGCGATGCGACCCGGCAACCTCTCACAAATAGCTTCATGCGGCTTCAACGGAATCCTAAAACATGCAGCAGCAATACTCGCATGGACCGCGCCTTCACAAATTTCTTTCTTACGACTGCAACCCCACCGATGGAGTGCCGGGGGTGCTTACATTGTCGTTCAGGACCGTGAGGCGCTTTTACGAATCGTTCCGGTAAATCTGATTGGAGATACGGAGCCAAAAGATAGTTTCAACGTTGAATTCCGGGCGGTAGATGCGACTGCGAACCCTTGGGTAGTAATTGCGGTGCTTACTCGGGCGCTCCTGATCGGGCTACGCGAAGGTGAGGAAATCGAAAGGATTGGTCAAACAGATACTCCTTTGCCGCGAAGTCTGAATGAGGCGATCGAAGCCTTACTGGACGACGAACTCTTTTTGTCCTGGATACCGGAGGGATTTCTCCAGACGCACATAGGTATAAGGAGAAGTGAGGAGTTAGAGTTAGCGCAGTTGAGCGATGCAGAGAAATGCGAGCGTTATCTAAATGTCTACTGATTTAAGCGCCTCTGAAATCCTAAGCAATCTTCCTCTAGTCGACCATCATGTGCATGGCGTGGTTCGGGAAAATCCTTCGCAAGAGGCCTTCTTGAATATGATCACTGAATCAGATCGCACTCCCGCATCGATCGACAATGCATTCAACACTCAGGTTGGATTTGCAACTCGGCGCTGGGCAGCACCGATTTTGGGTATGCCGGCTCATGTATCGCCATCCGAATACTTTGCCGGAAGAATTTCTCTAGGCGCCCTTGAAGTCAACAAGCGCTTACTCGGCGCGGCAAATATCGGTCACTACTTCATCGAGAGCGGATATCGCGGAGATGAGATTTATGACGTGGCTGGAATGAGGGAAATCACGGGCGCTAAAGTAAGTGAAATAGTCCGGATCGAGACAATTGCTGAAAAATTGGCGCAGACTGGCGTGAACGCAAAGGATTTCTCCAGTGAATTCCAAACTGCCCTGGCCGATGCGACTAAAAATGCGATCGGCGTGAAATCTATTGTGGCTTACCGCATTGGTTTGGATTTCGATAGTGCTAGACCTGCCCAACTTGAAGTCGAGCAGGCGGCCGGTAATTGGCTACACGAAGTCGCCACATCTGGAACAGCACGCGTTACCGATCCAATTTTGATCCGCTTTCTGATTTGGAGTGCCGCTGACCTGCGACTTCCGTTTCAGTTCCATATAGGTTACGGAGACCCAGACCTAAATTTGCATAAGTGTGATCCGCTGTTGATGACAGAGTTAATTCGAGCCTTTGAGAATTTGAAAATACCGGTGATGTTGCTTCACACATATCCGTACCAAAGAAACGCTGGCTATCTGGCGCAAATGTTTCGTAATGTCTTTCTTGACGTCGGCTTGGCGATCAACTACACCGGTGCGCGATCGGGAGCCATCATTGCTGAGTCCCTGGAACTTGCACCTTTCAATAAAATTCTTTTCTCTTCAGATGCTTGGGGGCTATCGGAATTGACGTATCTTGGCGCTCATCTCTTTAGGCGCGGCTTAGGTGAGGTTTTGGATTCTTTTGTTGCTAGAGATGAGTGGTCAGCGCGTGATGCCGTCGCCGTCGCACAGGCAATTGGCCGCGATAATGCCCTTGCCGCATATGGATTGGAAGGATAACGGATATGAGCAAAGAGGAAATTCTCAAACTTGTAAAAGAGAATCAGATTCGCCTCATTAGATATCTGTACTGCGACCCCGCTGGAGTCATTCGCGGCAAGACAGTGACCGCTTCGCAACTACCATCGAAAATCACAGAAGGTGTGGGCCTGACAAAAGCGCAACATGCCGTCAACTTATTCGAAGACTTGATCCCGGTTGAAGGCATGGAACCAGTGGGCGAAGTGCGAATTATTCCAGACATGAGTACCTTCACGTTCCTCCCCTGGGTTGATAAGACAGCAGGAATGTTCTGCGACCTCACTGAACAGGACGGAAGTGAGTGGGGTGGATGCACTAGAAGCGTCCTTAAGCGAGCCATCGCGAAATTGGATTCATTGGGGATGGAAATGAAATCGGCTTTTGAATCTGAGTTTTATCTGGCAACAATGGGGGCAGATGGAAATCCGGTTCCATGGAAAGACGGGCCAGTTTACTCAAGCAGTGGAATGGATCGAGCAAGTTCGGTGATGCACGACATGGTCGATAACCTGCAGACTCAAGGAATAGTTGTGGAACAAGCAATAAACGAATACGGCCCAGGCCAACAAGAGATTGCCATTAAATATGGACCGGCATTGGAGTCAGCCGATGCCCATTTGAAATTCCGAGACACAATCCGTGGCACAGCAGAGGTGCAGCATGGCTTATTGGCATCCCTTGCACCTAAACCATTCAAAGATGGAATTGGCTCGGGAGCGCATCTCCATTTTTCAATTTGGTCGAAAGAGGGAGTCAATCTTCTTTACAACGAAGCTAGTCCAACCAAAATCTCTCAATTCGGAGAGTCATTTGTCGCGGGGATTCTTCTGCATCTACCGGCACTCCTGGCCCTAACATGCCCTTCAGTTGTTTCCTACCATCGTTTAAAGCCACATTCATGGGCGGGAAATACAATCTCCTGGGGATATGACAATCGCGAATGTGCTGTGCGCGTCGCCAGTCCTTTCAAAGGTCGAGAGATGAATTCGATCAATCTCGAATTGAAGACTTGTGATGGTTCTGCAAATCCATATTTAGCCCTGGCAGGTGTAATTCTTGCTGGACTTGATGGTGTGGAGCGGCACTTAAAGGCGCCGAAGCCTGCACATCGTGATCCCGCTTTTCTTACAGAAGCAGAAAAAATTGATTGTGGCATTAAAGCCTTACCGACCAATCAACTTGAGGCACTTAATCAATTAGAAAATGACTCGATATTAGTTGATGGCCTAGGACCGCTCTTGCTTAGAGCGATAATGGCGACTCGCCGAGCAGAGAATGCAAAAGCCGAAGAGCGCGGCGAAGATTGGGCCAGGTTGGCCACGTTTACTAGCTTTTAGGTTGTACTCCTGCTTTTTTGATAAGAAGCATGAAAACGCCAATTACATTTATCGTCATTGCCTAACTTTCTTCTCTCTGTATCCACATCGGGTAGGTAGCGAATTAATCTCTCCACATAGTGTTGGAATGACTAGCAATGGACCCACAGACAATTCACCCAATTCAAGGCCTTCAGCTACCTTGCGAGGTGCTATCTTCTTTATAGCGAGGAGATATCTACTGAGTTTTAGTCAATACTAAAACGAAGGTATCCGGATCTTTTCGCTTTTTTAAGGTCCGTTTTTAATCAAGCGAGCCCATCCATTCTTGGATGATTGACTCACCTAAGGCATACAAAGAATCTACTAACTAGCCACTCTTGGCTCTTGCGGTTCTAGAAGTTAAGTCCATGAAAGGGACTGTAATGAAGTACCTAAAAATGCGTAAATCCACCAGAAATATATCGATCCTCTCAGCCATTGCGTTAGCGTCAACAGCATTAATGCTTTCCGTGGCTCCCACTAGCCAAGCGGCAACTTTTGTAAGTTTGGGAACTGCCGATAATTTCGCGGTTCTTGCCGGTGCTGGCATCTCCAACACGGCGGCAACAACCATCAAGGGTGACATTGGTTATTTCCCAACTATCACCTACACCGGGTCTGCATCCGTTGTTCTAACGGGAACCGACCACGCGGGTGACGCTGTTAGCCAAGGCGCAAAGACCGATCTCACTACTGCCTATAATGCCGTTGTCGCACAGACTCCACTGACGCTAACGACCTCAGCCATTGCGGGAGGATCGTTAGTACCAGGTATATATAAGAGTGCATCGAGTCTGGATTTGAGTGGAAATATCGTTCTCGATGCTGCGGGAAATGCCAATGCGGTCTTCGTGTTTCAAGCAGGAAGCACGGTCGTTACAGCTTCGGGCACCAACATCAGCGTAATCAATGGTGGTCAAGCGTGTAATGTTTTCTACTCAGTCGGTTCATCGGCAACACTAGGAACTGGTACCCACCTAGTTGGAAATATCTTGGCCTTTTCAAGTATTACTGACGCCGGCGGAGCAGTTGTTAGTGGTCGCCTCTTAGCCAGGAATGGTGCGGTCACTCTTAATAACACCTCGGTCACCCGTGCAACATGTGCCGCAGTAGTGACACCTACTCCAACGCCTACTCCAACGCCTACTCCAACGGTGACTCCAACGGTGACTCCAACGGTGACTCCAACGGTGACTCCAACGGTGACTCCAACGCCTACTCCAACGCCTACTCCAACACCAACACCTCAGGTACCGACGGTTCCAAAGGGTGGCGTTAAGACCGGAGACGGAAGCCTGGCTGGAAAATTCCATCTCTGAATGAAGCTCTCACAATGAGAAAATCTTCCAATGGTTGAGGAGCTGTCCCTCTCTCGCAAGAGATTGGTCCAGTCAGGGTGGCTGCTAGCGGTAACAATCGCGGCAGCCACTCTGTTGTGGGCTCAGAGTGGATCTTCCCCGCCGCTGTTGCAGAAGACCTCGGGATCTCAAACTCCCGTCCGGGTGCAAACAATTTCGGCCACGATGTATCGGTCCACCTTTGCGAAAAGATCAGTCCCCCTGCAGATCACTATCCCGTCTATTGCTGTAAATTCCAAAATAATGCAACTCGGTCTTGAGAAGGATGGATCCCTGGCTGTTCCCCCAGATGGATCCCTGGCGGGTTGGTACAAGGGGTCGCCGACACCCGGGGAGATTGGGCCTTCAGTCATTGCTGGCCATGTCGATTGGAAAGGCAAGATCGGAGTCTTCTTTCGCCTTAGATCAGTCAAAGTCGGCGCAATTGTAAAGATTCGCCGTGCTGATGGATTTACTCAAACTTTTAAAGTCGAAAGAATCAGAAGTTTTGCGAAGAAGAATTTTCCATCACATCAGGTTTATGGAAATATCGCTTATGCAGGCTTGCGCCTTATTACATGTGGTGATTTTAACTTTCAATTGCACAAATATATGAATGATATTGTGGTGTACGCAAAAATGATTGCATAAAGCCAGAACCTGCTAACTATTTCTTTTTGTATCCCTTCGGGCACTTGGGAACTAGACCTGTAACTTTTTTGACTAATTTGACCTTTACGCAGGTAATTGTCTTAATCTTGGCCGCTGTCACTTCCACGCTACTGATGGAACTAGCAAATTCCCCAGCTTCTTCTTCTGCATAACTCTTCAACGCATCTATATCAGAGGTGGAACTTGCCAGGCCATCATTTAGAATTCGTCGAACGTCCAAAAAGTCCAGTACAAGTGCCTTGTATACCCTTAGGGTGCCGGCGTCGGCAGATACCTTCTTCTTTATGGCGATCAATCTGGCATATTGCGCATCAAATATTGGGTTGTACTGCGCCTGAATCGACGTGACGATATCCGACCTAGACGCCGTCGAATCTGTCGCAAATGCGGAACCTGAACTACCAAGGACAAGTGAGCAGATCAGAATAAGGAGGGCACTTCTAGATTTCACATCTTCACCAAGCTTTCCGTGATGTTATGGCCTTCACAGAAAGGGTAGTGAATATTCGTTCGCGCCAAACTCTTATTTGCCGATTCAAAGGATGAAATCACTCACAATTGCCCTAGAACTGGGCGTTCTTTCGACGAATCACCGTCTTGAACTTAAACCCATTCCTCTCGGCAATTGCCTTAATCGACTTAGGAATTTCGCCTAGGTCAAAGTCATAAGTGGTCACCTGACCATTTGTTCCCATGAACGTGCCCTTAACATGACGCATCAGGGTTTTACCGGACTGAAATGAAGATTCACCGCTCGCCCCGAAGGAAAAGCCTTTGCTTTTCTCGGTCGTTTTCTCGTACAGAAAGATGGTCATCTCGGCCTCATCGACGAGAACCGCATCCTCATATTTAATCTTCTTCTCCCCCGATCCCATCTTAGCGTCAAGCAATTCGCAATCCACGGTTATGTCAGAGTCGCCACCTTTGGCAGGCGAGAGTGCCATCGATTCGAGTTTTGTGAAGATTTCTTGAACTATTGTGTCTTTCATTTCTCCTCCTATGCCTTGGGAACAACTGCAATTAGTTTGGACCTTGGACTTTCAGCACCAGCGTATAAAGCCACGACACCGATATATATGGCAACTTTTGGCTTTAACTTCGTCAGTGTGCAGGAATAAATCGTGGCCTTTGTCCTGCAAAAGGAGCGCAGAACTCCAGTCTTGCTATAGATGCCAACTCGGTAATACGTAAGTCTTTTTCCCCCTGTAATAGCCGGTGCCTTCCAAGTGACTCGCACGGCTTTCGACAGGGCAACTACCTTGACGGCCTGTGGTGCCGTTAACTTACCTGTGGTGGCTGAAGTTGTAGGTTTCGCGGTAGGTGCTGCACTTGCCGCCGTTCCAGTGAACACCTTGTATCTGGGTGTCGAAGGGAAACTCGAACCAAGTGAGCTGACTGTTCTTGCCTGCACATAATAATTTGCGCCAAGTTTGAGGCCGGTGATGAAACAGGTGGTTGCAGATGCCGGATCTGCCGTGCAATAGGACGTGTAAGAACCAACCGAAATCTCCGAACCGGTGAAGGCTTCTGCCGTATACCAAGCGAACTGACCAGTTCCGATAGCAGTTGATGGGGTCCACTTCACAGTCACGCGCCCAGCACTATCACTGGATGCGGTTACATTTGGCGGTGGCGACCCTGCATTGCCCGGAGAAATCGGCCTCATATTACTTGCACCACTTGAACCTGCGCTGTTGGTGGCAATCACATCGACGTAATAACTGGTACCCGTAGTCAACCCACCAATGACGCAGCCCAGACTCGTAGTCGAGCACGAAGCAAAAACAGGAGAATAGGTAGGAGGTGGAACGCTCCAAACGCGTGCCGTGAAATTGAGCGTCTGGCCATCAGATGAACTTGGTTCACTCCAGGTAACTGCTACTTGCGTGGCCCCTGCCATGGCCTCAACATATTGTGGAGCCGACGGCACCGACGCGGCCGGTGATGAAAAAATAGGAATTGTGCTTAGAGAGATTGCCAAGAACAAGAAAATAATCCGACCAATCAATCCTGACGGAAGAAAGACTCGATTCGTCATCACCGTCACCCCCTAACAGGAAATGGAAGCGAGATACTCGCAAAATCATGCTACAACTATGCTGCTTTTTCGTCTCTAAGTGCGCCTAGGACTAGCCCTGCTTTGATTCAAATTGATCTAGTGCCGCTGTCTCATGGATCACATGAAAATCCAACGTTCGAGCAATCACACAATCGTTAGAGTGTTTTCGCAGGAAATGCACAATATCGATGGAGAAGGTTCCTACACGGGGCATCAAGGCCCCAACAATCGCTTTAGGAGCGGACAATGAAAACCAAAAGGATGATCAGCGTTGGCCTCGTAACTGCGGGATTGGTATTGAGTTCCGTGGGTGCTGTAAATGCAGATTCAACAACTCCGCCACCCACCGCCAAATCCCCCACGGCGTATGCCGTGCAATTAGCGGCTTACCAGGATGCGTTAATCCAGTACCGAGTTACTCTTGTGGTCAACAACATTAATTACCGAATCGCACTCGAAAAGTACCAAGCTGATTGGCAGGCTACGCTAGCCAAGTACGAAGCACCATATAAAGCCGCACTCGCCCAGTATCAACCGCTACAGGCCGCCTATGCTGCAAAAATGGCCCCGATAGCAACCGCTCGCAAGAGTGCATTTGATAAGGCAGACAGTGATTTCCTTGCCGCCCTTGCCAATGCAACCACTTCGGCACAGAAGAACGCGGCTCTCAAGGCACATGCAACGGCAACCTCAGCCGCCGGTGCAACATATAAGGCCGCGGTCGCCGCTATCGGCGCCGCACCTGTTAAACCGGTTAAACCAGCGGAATTGACTAAGCCAACGCTGCCGGTCAAGCCAGTTGCTCCTGTAAAGCCAGTTGCTCCTGTAAAGCCAGAAAAGAGCAAAAAATAGTTTCACCCAACGGAGAATTCAGGCCGTGAACTCCAAAAGGAGTTCACGGCCTGACCTTATTCCAATATCTTCTTTCATTTAGAGCCTTCAGTCGACACGCGCAATGCCGATCACATTATCGGCGATTAATTGGGATCGTTTGCATTCCCTTCGCGTCTGCAATGACAATCAAGGATTCCTCCGTACTCGACCCGACAGCACCGAGAACATCTGCTTGGTTCCATGCGGCGGAAATATCGTCCCTGCGCTCCCACGACCGTACGCGACCGCCCGTAAGTTGGGAAAGAGCGAGTTTGAGTTCGGGATCATGTGGACCGACCAAAACAACAAATCGCGGCCCACGAAATTCTGCGGTAGTTAAGGCCCTTTCATTACGGTAGACAAGCCAGTGGTACCCGGCAACAGCGCCGGTAGTAATTAAGATCGAAAGTGCAAAGCGAACTCGCCGCATGGTTTCCAGACCAAAATTACCCTTAAATATGTCATCGAAGAAAAGGAAGACACAAACGAGGAGAGTTATAACTGCGGCGATACCACCAAGGCCAAAGAGCAAGAAGAGATAAACACGGCGAGTTGGGGAGGCGCACTCTTCATCGAGCGCGCTCGCAACGGCTAACTGTATTCTCCGCCAAAATTGCCACCATACTGGCGCTCCGACAATGAGAAGGGTCGCGGCCCCAAGAAGCGCGTTTGCTGCCCCACTTCCGGAAATAAGGGCACTACTCGTCAATGTTTCGACCAGAGCAACCAGGATCATCGCCAAACCAGCAGCCGCGGCGAGAAGTCCGATTCCTGCCATCAAATATTCGTAGATTCGTTGCACTTCGGTACGAGTATCTTTGCGATTCTCTTCAAGAATCGCGTGGTGATACCACCACACGATGAGACCGACACAGAACGAGGCGAGTGCGGTGGGGGCGCTACGGAAATGTGTCGAAGCGTTGGCATTTCCGGAGTCCCCCCAGAACCAGACAAGTGCGTTGTAGAGGACGGTGCTGGCGGAAACTATGGACATTATGAGCCCACCACCCACACCTACCAAAAGAACATAACCGAACCAGAGTGGATCTTTTGTTGCCTTCGCGTAATTTCTATTCCAGAACAGGAACCAGACCGGTGCCCCGACGATAAGCACCACCGCACCTCGCAGAATGGGATCGCCGTGCGATGAGAAGATAGGTTGATCTCCAAAATTCCAAAGTCTGTGTATGGTGCCAGATATCAGTTGAACTAAACCCACGGCAACAGTAATCAGTGCAATTAAGGATCCTATGGCGTGATGCGCCCGCGAACTCGTCAGGGGCATAGCGCGAAGATGAATCCACCAATGCATGCCCCAGATGGTTCCCCACACAACAAATCGCGCCAACACCTGCGGGCGGAATTCACTGACGCCAGTTGCCGACAAAACAATGTCATGCAGGGCAAACATTCCCACGGTCAGGGATGTCAGCGAAGTCACGGTCACATACAAGTTCCAACCGAATGAACGTTCTTCGGATGGATCCTCTTCAAATCGGCGCCTAGTCCAGAATGCGAGAGCTATAAAGAGCGGAATTCCAACAACAACAAATGAGAGATTGCGGGCTAAATCTGACTTATCGGCAACGACCAAGCTAGAGCGCTCAAAAACTCGACCGAGCAATCTGGACAATCCCACCGCACTGATGACGACCAACCCATACAAAATTAAATATTGGAAAAATCGGCGGACCGAATGACCTTGCAACGCCCCGTGAGTATCGCCAGATCTAATTTTTCGTACTGCCAATATAACCAGGATTACTAATACGATCGGAACGAGGAGGCCTGAAAATGCAAAAATCATTTTTTCACTGCTCCGCAGTCATAGAGTGGCCAAGGAATTCCTGTGATGAGCCATGAGCCACCTGTCTTAGTCAAACGGAATGTGTGATCTTCGGTCGCGATATCTCCAAGTGGACCACCAGCAGGAATCTCCTCTCTTACGCGCACTTCAGCCGTGGATCCAGTTATCGCAGAATTGACCAAAAGAACTCTCGCCGTGTTGGCAATGTAGGCGTGGTCAAGGTCAGTTACTGTGCAGGTGCTCTTAGGAGAGAACATTTTCGCGGCCTGCGAATTTTTGCCAGTTAAAATGGCTTTCAAGTAAACCTGGACGGACCCGGCCGGAGTCGCGCGGTCTAACACGAGAGCGGATCGTGTTGTTGCCAGAAAACTCACTATGACTACAGCAAAGATGATAAATCCCAGTATTGCGGCAAGGACTCGATTCGGGTTTCCGCTGGGTCGCATATCGTTACAATACGCCTGTGGAACTCCAAAAAGTGATTCTCTATTACGCTTTTACCTCGATCCGCGACCCCGAAACCCTTCGTCTCTGGCAAAAGTCAGTATGTGAAAACCTCGGGCTCAAGGGACGTATTTTGATTTCTCCTCAGGGAATTAATGGCACTCTTGGCGGAGATATGTCAGCGTTAAAGAAGTACGTACGAGCCACAAGACAGTACGCCGGTTTTAAAAAGATCGATTTCAAGTGGTCAGAAGCACGTGGTGATGAATTCCCGCGCTTAAGTATTCGAGTTCGAGACGAACTGGTCGCATTTGGAAATCCAAATGAATTGGTTGTCGATGAAAATGGAGTTGTTGGAGGTGGAATCCACCTGCGCGGTGATCAACTGGAAAGCCTCATAGCCGAGCGCGGCGATGATGTCGTTTTCTTTGACGGACGGAACGCATTCGAAGCCAAGATTGGCAAATTTAAAAATGCGATCGTCCCCGATACTTCTACAACCCGCGATTTTGTAAATGAAATCGAAAGTGGGAAGTACGATCACCTAAAAGAGAAGCCAATAGTCACCTACTGCACAGGTGGGATTCGTTGCGAGGTTCTTTCATCGGTGATGAAAAATCGCGGTTTTAAAGAGGTCTACCAAATCCAAGGAGGAATCGTTGGCTATGGGAAAAAGTATGGCGACGATGGCCTATGGGAGGGATCGCTGTACACCTTTGATGCTCGCATGGCGATAGATTTCAGTCAGAATACAAAGGTCATCGGTGAATGCGACAGGTGCGCCGCGCCAACCAATAAGTTTCACAACTGCGCGAATATTTCCTGCCACGATCTGATTCTTTTGTGTGAGCCTTGCGCACTGGAAAATGTGAACAAGCACTGCGCTCACGATCGCAAGCGCAATCGAGATTCAGAAATGATCGGATAGCGCTCGGCTAAGAAACTGGACTGACCAGGTCCCTGTCATATATGGAATCCCAAACAATAGGCACAAAACTGAAACCAGCTATCCAATCAGGTTGTGCCTTCAAAAATATCTGAAGGTCGCTCCATTGCTTTGATACAGCCTTTGCATAGGACTGCTGCTTCAAGGTGAAACAGGCTAGGTTGTCCAGGTCGTAGGTAAACCTGGCTACTTCATAGTCAACTATCTTCTTCTGAAGCACCCAATAGTCATTAAGATGTGCGGATGAGAAGAACCAGGACCACTTCCCATTGACGGGAGCGTAAGCCTGCTCCAGATCCTTCTCCTTTGCCTCACCGGCCAGTACTTGAACTTTCACCTTCTGACAATCTGCTGAAACAGTGGCCGCATGAGCCGCAACGGGAACTAATACAAGGTTAACCAGCAGCATCACTGGAACAAGTCCAAAAGCGTATAGACGTTTCATTGCAGCACCTCCTCTTCTCTACAATATCCACTATCCCTCAAATTGCCTAGAATGTTCGCTAAGACGTAAGGAATTTGTTAGGAAACTCCCCAAAAGAGGCGAAATCAGGCACCAGCATCTACGGTTAAATCCATCATGGAACAGAAGGAGAGAGCCAGAACGCGCTCCGCCAAAGGTCGGCCCTTAAGTTCTGGCGCCGTGGGCATTTTCTTTAGGCGTAAACAGCTTTTCCGGGCTGTACTGGTACTGCTCGTCCTGCTACCCGTCGTGAATTCCATTTTGATCAGATTCCGGAACAGTTTCAATCTAACGACAAACACTCTAATTCTCCTTATAACTACCCTCGTAATTGCCACGAAGAGTCCGATCTGGTTAACGAGCCTTGGTGCAATTGAGAACTTTCTCTTTCTCAATTACTTCTTTACTCCACCTTTCCATACCCTTGTTATAAGCAATAAAGACGACCTACTGGCACTACTGGTCTTCCTTGCCACAAGTATTACCGCTTCCTTCGTACTCAATAAACTTGAACTCCGAACAGCGAAACTCAAACAGCGCTCCCTGGAAGGCCTGTTCCTCTCCAAGCTTGCCGAAAATATTATCCGAGGTCACAACTCCATCAATGAAATTCTTCACAATTCAATCCCTACCTTTGGAATTGAAGAGCTAGCAGTGGCCCGTATTAGCCAAACATCGAAAGTAGCCGAATTGGAAGTTATCTACGGTTCGATTTCCAATCTCTCAACTGAGATCACAGCTTCGCAAATAGTTTTGAACGCCGAATATTCTTTGCTTACCTATCCCGTAATTGTCGACGCACAACTCAAACAACTGTTAACCACATTTGGCTCACACGTACTAATTTTGCTCGAGCGATCGGTGCTTGAGGAAAACGAGAGAGCGCTCTCCGAGATTCGTATGGCCGACCAGATGCGAGTCTCACTGCTAAACGCGGTAAGCCATGACCTTAGAGGACCTTTGGCCTCATCAAAGGCAGCTATCTCCAGTCTTCAAAACAATGATGTGGTTTGGACGAAAGCGGACCGCGACGAGTTACTTAGTTCGGCCAGCCGCTCCCTAGAACAGCTCAATCATCTTATCGAGAACCTGCTAGATATGAGTCGATTAGAGGCTGGGACGATATTTTTGAATTGGCGAAACGTCGAAGTGGAAGACGTGGTTTCGGGGGCAATTAAGTCCTTAAAATCCCCCACCGAACTAATCCAAATCAACATCGACCCCGAGCTTCCACCGATAAAAGGAGACCCAATTCTGCTGGAACGGGTAGTCGGAAATCTCCTTGAAAATGCGCTCCGATTCAATCCTAAAGATTCGAAAGTGAATGTCGCGGCTACCGAAGCCGGCAAGACAATCCAAATCCGCATCATTGATCATGGACCTGGATTGTCAACAAAAGATAAGTCAAAACTATTTACCCCTTTCCAACGATTGGGAGATCGCGACAATTCAACCGGGGTCGGATTGGGTCTGGCAATTGTCAAGGGTTTTACCGAGTTGATGCACGGGAGTATCTCCCTTACGGAAACTTCCCCAAGCGGGTTAACCGTCGTTCTGTCATTTCCGATTGGAGAAATCGGATGATCGAAAATCAGAAGAAATGCATATTGATAGTGGATGATCACTTAGAGATAGTCCGAACTCTGGTCATGAATTTCCGAGCCCGTGGCTATCGCACGCTTTCCGCGGGTGACGGCAAAACAGCGGCGGCGCTCGTGGCAGACGGGAATCCTGACGCCATGATTTTGGACCTAGGTCTTCCAGACATGGATGGTGGAGACCTAATCGTGAGATTAAGAACATGGAGTGATTTACCAATTCTGGTCCTCTCGGGTCGTACCGAATTGGATCGAAAACTCGGTGCACTTAAATCTGGTGCAGATGACTACATATCCAAACCCTTTGATATTGATGAGGTGTTGGCCCGAGTGGAGGCGGTGCTCAGGCGATCAAAAAGTCCAACCAAGAACCCAATTTTCCGATTGGGCAATTGGAGAATCGATCTTTCCAAACACCAAGTTTCCAATATGGACGGCGAGCAAACGAACCTACATTTAACCCCCATCGAATGGCGGCTACTTGAGTATTTACTTTCAAAATCGGGCACATTGATTTCACAGAAGGAATTGCTTCAAGCAGTTTGGGGAAATACCTATACGAGTGAAACAAATTATCTGCGCCTGTTCATCAGCCAATTAAGAAAGAAATTAGAGCGAAATCCACAACTCCCGGAATACATTCTTACCGAGCCGGGTATTGGATATCGCTTGATAGCCCACGCGACCGATGACGAGGAGAGTAATGCCCAAATCTTGGATTGACGAGGCCCCTGCTCCGCAGATTCTAAAGGAACACGCCCATCTTAAAGATCCACTCTCCTACAAAGCCAAAAAAGCCATCTTGGGCAAACCCCTGAATCGGCACTTGCTCTCCCATCAAAGGCTTAGCAAAGTTTTCGCGTTGGGCATTCTCTCCTCCGACTGCATTTCGTCGTCAGCCTATGGAACAGAAAACATTCTCTACTACCTGCTCCCCGCCTTTGGTCTGGCCGGATTTTCAATTCTCATGCCAATGACCCTCATTATTCTTTCGATCTTGGTGATTGTGACGCTGTCCTACCGCGAAGTTGTTATGGTTTACACGAAGACAGGTGGCTCTTACGTAGTTGCTCGAGAGAATTTCGGGCCGGTTGTTGCACAAATTGCCGCAGTCGCCCTCATGCTGGACTACATAGTTACCGTGTCTGTTCAAACTGCAGCGGGCACTTCCGCGATGACCTCAGCTTTTCCTTCGCTGGCCTCATATAACCTGGAAATCACCCTGGGTGTAATCGGCGTATTGTTCTTTGGAAACTTGAAAGGTGTGAAAGAAGCGGGCAGAGCCTTTGCCGCTCCAACATATTTATTTGTCGTATCAGTTTCACTGGTACTCATTATTGGAATCTGGAAGCAGATCCACGGCACCCTACGCCACGTTGTGGTTGGGGTGGGCACGGTTCCCCTCGGACATTCCCAACAACTAATCACGGCAGCGTCGATATTCGTTTTACTAAGAGCTTTTGCTAACGGTGGTTCATCTCTCACGGGACTTGAAGCGATATCCAACGGAGTATCACTATTCAAAGCACCAGAGGGACATAATGCCCGCAGAACTACCGTGATCATGAGTTCAATCCTCGGAACTCTCGTTCTCGGGGTTTCTTGGTTAGCAAATGCCACTCGCGCAATGCCTTTCTCAAGTGGTACGCCGACCGTAATTTCCCAAATCGCAGACATTGTGTTCGGCCGAAGCGCACTTGGCCACGCGCTATATCTATTCGTCCAATTCTCTACAATGTTCATTCTCTACACGGGAGCCAATACCCCTTTTAGTGGGTTTCCATTTTTAGTCAACTTTATCGCCGAAGATGGTTTTCTTCCGCGACAGTTGTCTAAGCGTGGTCATCGCCTAGTTTTCTCAAACGGGATCATCCTTCTCACTATTGCTTCCTCCAGTCTCCTAATAGCTGTCGGCGCCAATGTTGCGAAACTCATTGCGTTCTATGCCATCGGGGTCTTTACAGGTTTTGCGATGGCTGGGTTTGGTATGGCAAAGAGAGCGATGACTTTGCGGGGCTCTAAGTGGAAATTGCGCTTTTCCATCAATTTGCTTTCGGGTGCCACTTCAACTCTAATTGTGATTATCTTTGCCGTTGTCAAATTTACCGAAGGCGCCTGGCTAATTGTATTGATATTCCCCCTAGCGACCTTGGGACTATTGCGACTCAATCGCCAATATCGTAAAGAGCAAACCGCTCTCGCCATCGATGAAGATAGATCTCGCGCAACAATGATTGCGCGACATGATGTTGCAATCCTGATTGATTCCGTTGACCTTGCCACGGTGGGTGCCATCAGGTACGCGCGGAGTTTGCAGCCCCATAGCCTTGTGGCAGTTCACTTTGTAATTGATGATCGACATGCTCAATCTATATCTTTAGACTGGGCTAAGAATAAAGCCCTTTCAGATATCCCCCTTGAGCTGATCGATTGTCCGGATCGACGTTTGCCAAATGCGGCCGTAGATTTTGCGATACGAGCCACAGAGAGCCTGGACGTCGAGCTCACACTCCTTTTTCCCCGACGATCATATTCATTCTTCTTAGGTCGAATTCTTCATGATCGAACCGCTGAAGCGATTGCAGCACCAATCTCGCAACTGGATCGAGTTGTTGCCACAATTGTTCCCTTTGATGTGGAAAAGATCATTCTTGGTAAGCCCCTAGTACATTCCATAGCAATGTCATCGGCCGCTGTTATCAAAGCGGATTATGTGCCAAAGCCAGTACAACAACCTGATATCTCGATATCACTGCCCGGACCGGTCAGCCATTACGCGGAAAATCGTTTGCCCATAGGCGAGGCTACGTGGCGTCAACGTGCGCACGTTAGAGGGCGAGTAACTTCAATACTTACAGCCCCCGCGGGCTCCACCCCGGGATTGGATATTGAAATTTGGGATCAAACGGGCGGTATCACCCTACATTTTCTGGGCCGGCGAAGCATAGCTGGCCTGACCGTGGGAACGACCATCTGCGCAGAAGGCATGGTTGGCGAAGCCAATGGGCACTTGACGATTATGAATCCGTCCTACGAGATTGTTATCTAGCCGGGCAAATCAATTCTTGGGAGCATTTAAAACCTGGAACTTGCCGCGCATGCGAACCTTGAAGCCAATTTTTTCGTACAGTCGTATGGCGTTTTCATTCGACTCTGCCACGTGAAGAAACGGGATTTCGCCTTCGGCCCGAATCCCTGCCGTGACTGCATTAACAAGTCGTTGGGCAAAACCCCTGCCTCGATAAGCCTTATCCGTGCACACCGCACTTATTTCAATCCACCCAGCCGGATGCAGTCGTCGCCCAGCCATCGCAACAAGGTTCCCACTTATGTGAAAACCCAGATAACCTCCAAGTTCGACGGTTCGCGGTAGAAATGGTCCTGGTTCAGTTCGGGATACTAATTCCAACATTTCTGGCACATCTTTCAGGCCGAGGACTATCGCCTCGTCATCTTTTTGACCGATAACATTTTCGCCAATCATTTGCATTCCAAAACCGCCGCCCAATACCTCCCAATCTTCTGGAACTCCTAAATCTCGCCCTGTAAGTACCACGGTTCCACCAGCACCAACCAAATGAGCTAGATCATTCCAACATTGTGCATCATGCTGATCGGCTATGGCTGCAAAGGGCGAGACATCAATTGGGAAGCGCCTGGCCCGCCCGTACCCTTCAGCAATATTTTTCTGCGGGCCCGACAATGCGCCCCAGGCGGCGTTGTCGAGAATATGCGAATTCACGGCGCAAACTTAGAGGGTATGTGACAGATACTGCAAAGACAAACTGGTGACCGAAACGAGCGCCCATAGAATTCCGCCTAAAAGCAGTGGCCGCGGACCGGTCCGCCTTAGTCCGGCAATATCAGTAGATAGTCCGATCGCCGCCAACGCAATTGCAATCAAGAAGATCGAGATCTGTACTAATTGATGATGGATTGCGTGGGGAATCAACCCAAGACTATTGGCGGATGCGACCAGAAGAAATCCGATGAGATACCACGGAACAAGTCGTGCAATATGCACGTTCGTTCGCGACTCACGAGAATGCAGTTTTCGACGCTCCAGCATCGCCAAACCCAACGAAATTGGGATGATAAACATTGTCCGGGTGAGCTTGACGACTATTGCATAATTTGCCGCGACACTTCCATATGTTGTGGAAGCAGCCACCACCGATGACATGTCATTAATGGCCGTGCCGGCGAAAAGACCGAAACTATGCTGACTCAGACCAAGCAGATGGCCGAGCAATGGAAAGGTGAGCACTGCCGTCATATTGAAAAGAAAGATGGTGGATATTGCATATGCCACGTCGACGCTGGCTGCGCCGATGATGGGCGTAACCGCGGCGATCGCTGATGCGCCGCAGATACTCGTTCCAACTCCTATCAGGGTGCGAAGATCTCCAACAATTCCCAACCACTTCCCGACCCAATAAGCACCACCTAGACAAACGGCAAGTGTGCCCACCATGACTGGAAAAGACGATAATCCAACTTTTACGATCTCTTTAAGCGAAAGTTGGGATCCAAGAACAACCACCGATATTTGAAGTATCAATTTACTAGAGGTCGCTATTCCGGGCTGGAATTTTTTTCCCGGCTTTCGAATCGCAGCGATTGCTACACCGATGACTATGCAAATGACCGGTGCACCAATAACCGGGATTGCTTTGCCGATAATTGTGGCAACCGTGGCAATCGCAAGGGCGAACCCAATGCCGGGAAGTCGTGCGATCCAGATGTCCTTACGCGAAACCTCTACCACTAAAGCTGTCCAGACAATTGTTCGGCCATCCAGTCCCCCGCTAAAGGTTGATATCGATAAGGAAGGTTATTACAGACATGATTACCTTCCTCAAACATCACCAGGTGGGCGTTTTTTGCTTCGGCAACAACCCGTTCCGCCTGTTGATAGGGCACCAATCGATCCAAACGCCCAAAGATGACAAGTAAAGGTGCAATCAAATTACCGATTACCGGCTCCAAAGTCAGGGTGTTTGCGATTGCCTGGGCTTCATCAAATGAGGTTGCCCCTGAATATGTAGTGAAGGCCGCACGGCTAATTTCCGGTCGTGCCGCAAAGCCGCTTCCTACCTCATAGGGTCCACCGACCGTGACTACTGCCCTAATCCGGTGATCTTGTGCGGCTGATCGTGCGGCGTAATATCCGCCCATACTGACACCGGCCACACCAAGACAATCAATGTTGAGATCCTCGCGGTGGGACAAGGAATCTATGGCTGCCGTAGTTGCAACTTCGTAATCATGTCGCAATGGCAGTGCATATCCGCTCTCTCCTTGCCCAGGACCATCGAGTGCAAAAGTTGCTAGACCTCGCTGAAGAAAAACATTTTCCCAATTAAAAAACTCCTCTTTAGTGGAATCCAAACCAGGAAGCAATATGACTATATTTGGTCGAGAAGAATTTAGGGGGCGACGTAAATTTCCTACTATGCGCGAACCTTCAAAGGGAATAAGAATCCTCTCTGCGCTCGGATCCAAGAATTTATGAGCGCGTCTCATGGCATCTACTGATTTTTCAGTGGCGAGTCGATGTTTCTCCATGTCAAGAATCCAGACAAATTTAGCGAAGTGATAACTTAATGCCGCGCGCATCCATGCCTGTCCGGCCGTGAGATTCCTGCCCAAAGAAGCAGCTTCCTCGGCGAGGCCGACATGAACGTCACCATTTGCCGACCAGGCATCTAACCATTCATCCCACCGAGAAATGGATTGAGTTACGCGTCGAAAATCATTGGCGTCTACACCTTGAGTCGTAAATCTGGGTGCCCAATGAGCAATCGCTGCCTGAATGTCCGAATCACTCATACTTTTCCACCGACTCAGAAAGTTCCTGCAAGTTCTGTGATAGATCAGGATGTGGAAAGAAGCAAATCAATTCCATTTTGGTTTCAAAATCAGGCAAAGTCGCATGTTTTGCTCCAGCTGGAATGAGAAAACTATCTCCCTGCTCCACTGGGATTCGCTCTCCTTCTATCCAGAAAGTTCCACTTCCAGCAATGACGTAGACCGCCTCAGCCGAGTGAGGATGCACATGCGGTGCTCGATTCGGGTCAGCCGACATTTTTACAATACGTAGGCTCAAATTCGCGCCCTTTTCACCGTCAAAGGGATCAGCCGAATCGCGGCCAGGCAATGCCTTAAACCGCAATTCGTCTGATCTCGTAATTCTTCTCTTCATGATTAGACTGAAACGCCGACCCCTTGGAGAACTTCGGCAATGTCAACTGCTGCCCCATCACGATCATTTGAGAGCATTCCGGCCTCGATAACTGCAAGTGCTCGGACCGCTTCGATTGCACCAACTTCAACTTTAGCTTCTCCTCGAGTAGCCAACGCAAACTCTTCGAGTTGTTCGCGGAACATATCCGTTGAAGGAAGGTCAAGACTTGTCCGTACTGACTCGCCATATTTCTGCGAAAGCAGCGTGCTCTTCTTATCGACTTCATGCGCCTCATCCCAATGAGTGAAATCCAAGTCGTAGAAGAGGTTTGCGTGTGTGCCTTGCAACGAAACTTGATATACGCCAGGGGAAGCCCAACCAGTACCCAGATACCCAAGTGCCCCCGATTCAAATTCAAGGATTGCCATAATCGCATCCGGAATTTCGCCTTTGGTGTATAGACGACGAGCACAAGCTTGAACCGATTTAACTGGACCCAATAAATATTGCAAAGTATCCGCGTGGTGGACGCCCAATTGAATAAAGGCACCGCCTGGACTCTTGCTCTTGTAATAACGCCACGTGTCGGGCGTTAATTCAAGTCCCCGCTCATTGGAGAAATTCGCCTGTGCAAGTGAAACTGGCCCTAGAGTTCCGTCATCAATCCACTTGCGCATCTGTCGATGCCCCGAAAGTCGACGCGAACTATGTCCGACGGCGAATACTCGTCCCGATTCTTCAACCATAGAAAGGATCGCTGATGCATCTTCCAGGGTGGCGGCAATTGGCTTGTCCGTATATACGGGCATTCCCGCCGACAGAGCTTGTTCAATTAATGGTCGATGTGTGTCATTGGGCGTTGTCAAAATAATTCCCTCAATTTCATCATCATTCAATAGTTCTTCAAATGATGATGCACTCCGCTTGATGCCAAGTTCTTCTTGAAAGGCGGTTCTTTTGGCCTCGTCACGACTAAAGCAACTTACCAATTCGATGACGTTTCCGCGCTGCGCACCCCGCGCCTGGACCCTGGCCCAACGTCCAAGTCCAACACAGGCCAAGCGTACTTTTCCGTCCATTGTTTTCTCCTTTGTCGTGGTGTTACGTATTAAAGATTTCTCTTATGTCAGTTAGACAAGCCCTCGCCTTTGAGGAGATGATCATTTATCTTCTAGATTGCGCCACTTCGCGCGCCTTTCTTGCGGCCTGCACTTGCCGAATTACTTCTTCAGCGGTGCGTTTCGTGAAAGTACTTGCCTCCTCGACGGTGGCCCACCATGGATTTCCGTACCAGCCCTCATTGGCAAGTTCTCTTACGTTGGTGACGAACCCATAGACTTCATGGGACCTTCGCATTGCATCAAGTTCTTCGGCGCCGACTGGACGGGTCGGCGTCGTAATTCGCTCGATCTTCACCAATTCGGAATCATGCGCCATCACTCCAAGAGTTTCGATGCCACCACCATGGGTGAGTTCGCCGCCAAGTTCGCGATAGATTCTCTGCGCTGTGTAACAAGCCTGCGCAGTCACGATATTTACATCCAGACGCTTCTGCACTGAATAAGCGACGGCATCCATCGAGGGGATATTTCCTTCGTGCCAATTAACGAGCACGAATGTCTTTACTCCCATGTCAGTCAATTCTTCAAGAATGTCCATCAAAAGAGCTTCGAAGGTGGATCGTCGAAGCGAAATTGTCCCTGGGTGTCCCGCGTGGATTGGCGTGACTCCAAAGGGTCCGAAGGGAACATAAAGGGCATCCAATTGTTGCGCAACTTCAATTGCGACAAGTTCGGCTACGAAAGTATCGGTGCCGTTGGGAAGATGTGGCCCGTGCTGTTCGGTACTTCCAAGGGGTATCACCGCAATGGGCGAGCGCGCGATCAGATCGCGAACATCTGGACTAGCCAAATCCATAATTGAGTGGCTATTCATGGTCATTGCCTCACCCTCTTGGATTTCGCCTCTACGACGATTTCCTTTGGTCGTTCTCCAAGTAACAGTCGACGCACTTCGTGGGCCGCCTTAAATCGCAAATCAGCTTCTGACTCTTCCGTGTACCAAGCCATATGCGGGGTCAGGAGAAGATGCTCATCAACCCCGGAAAAGACATTGAGATCAGGAGGTTCGTTGAAGAATACATCCAGGGCAGCAAAACCAGGTTTACCTTTGGAAAGGCCTTGGGCAAGTGCCTGCGGATCGATCAGGCTGCCGCGCGAAGTGTTAACGATAATGCTCCCATTTTTCATGCGTCCAAGTAAATTTTCATTAAATAGCGCAGATCCATCTGGGGCTCCCGGCACATGCAAGCTCAGCACATCGCTTTGCTCAACTAATTCATGCAAACTCTCAAGGAACGCAACCCCAGGCATCGCATCCGATGGCCGCACAATGTCGTAGGCAAGAACTCGAAAACCCAGTCCAACAAATTGCCCCGCAGCGTGCCTTCCAATCCGACCTGTTCCAACTACGCCGACCGTCAATGCCGACGGTAGGTGTAACGGACGAAGTGGAGCAAAACCCCATTCTCCCGCGCGAACTCTAAGATCGGCTTGTCGAATTCGACGTATCGCCGAAAGTGCGAGTGCAACTGCATGTGTTGCCACGGCTTCGGTTCCGTAATCAGCGACCCGGAGAACCCAAATACCCAAATCGCGGGCGGCTTGTAAGTCAATTGATTCAGTACCGACTCCATATCGAACAATCCCTATGCACGAGATTTCGGCTAGAGTCCCGGCATCAAATTTCGGTGCTGATCCGGCAAGAATTACATCAGCGTGACCGGCCTGATCGATAATCTCCTGTCGATCACTCCCGCTTCCAGCAATAATCTCCACCCCAATAGGACCGA
>JBBRSY010000018.1:0-26388 GCA_038244965.1 Candidatus Nanopelagicales bacterium
AAAGGCATTCCTCCACAAACGCCCCAGGCAGCGGCACGTTCAAGAGCGGATGTCCGAGGCAGCATTTGTGCCACCTCGCTTGGATGGAACGGGTGAACTTGCAAGCGTAGTGTCATCCTGTTAAATAGTGCCGCGTCCTGAGCCTGTAATGCCTCCATTGCCCTCACTGCCGACCCACAGAGAATTAGCCGCAATTTACAAATACCCTCTATTCGGTCCCAGATGGAGCGAAGGGTACTTTCTAAACTAGGGCTCGACTTGAGTAACTCAGGAAATTCGTCAATGATAATAATTAGTGGCTCGCGCACGGATGCATCGGCGAGGAAATCAAACAAGTCATCCCAATCAGTAAATGGACGAGCGTTTAGATCCCTCCTTGTTCCTTGAACAACAGCCTGGACGGATCTTGAGAATTCAACTAATTCGTCAGCCAGTGCACTGTTTCTGGCGACGTGCACGATTGCGCGTTTATCTTTTGACCAGTGTCGCAGAAGCTGACTTTTGCCGACACGGCGCCTTCCCCAGACAACGGCCATTGCTGAACCACTTTTGCCCGACCACGCATCCAGTGCGGCAATCTCATCTACCCTGTTTACAAACATGCGATGTATAGTATTCGATAAGTATGGTACATGCAATGTATCATACTTACAATGCATGATACCCCGTTTCAGTCTAGAAATAGAAGAATCACTTTTCAAATCAAAGCAGCCCCTCCGCTCCGTGAAGAGCAAAGGGGCTGTTTAACTCACCGTGAGATTAATTCTTCATTAGCGAGGTACTTCGAATTCATCCAGACGCACTGTCTCACCTGAACCTTGTGATTCAAATGGAGTGAAGTCGTACTCGTCATAGGCCGCGTAAACTGCGGCCTTTGCCTCTTCCGTTGGCTGATTTCTACAATGCCTCTAGCAAGTCTCGCGCCAAGAAGGCTACGGATTGAGAAATGATTGTCGGATCTCCGAATCCAAATTCTGCTTGTCCTGCTCGCAAAGAACCTTCAGCCTCTGGACCTCTTGCGAAGAATTCTTCAAAATGCTTTAGTCCAATTTCTGTTATGTCTCTTGACAACTCGTTTGATCTAAGTTTGGAAAAGCCGAAAGTGAGAGTAGCGATCGGAACCGCCGATAGTAGGCGATAGATATCGTGTGCATCCTTGTCTTCTAAGATACGTCCTTCCTCAATTCGTTCAGAGATCTTGATTGTTTTTGCAATCAAGAGAGAAGACGGCCCGGCGACTGAAATCTCATACGCACGGGTATCCGAGGAAGCAAGAGATCGAATAATCTGAATTTCGTTCTCAACCATACATCCTTCGATTCCGCGAGTGTTTCTAGCGGTATTTTTGGCGTGTGGACTCACTCCGGCAGATCGGTTTTTCGTCCCCGCTAGCCGTTGGGGAACCATGAAATCAATAGGAATATTCCCTGGCGATATCCAACGCCCTGGTTGACCTTTGATGTCAGGCGTGAATCCGGCATCAGCCAAAGCCACTTCAAGCAGTGGTGAAGAGGCTAACAACTCCGGTCGGAAAGCAAGATCAGCGTCCTGGGTAAATTCAGCGATATTAGACTTGAAATGACTCGTGTAGGAATAGAGCGCCTGTGCGCCTACCAAGACCACGGCATTTCGCTGTGAACCAAGTGCTTCCAGGACATCAAGCAAGCCCGTCCTCGCCTTGATTATTGTCATTTCTGCCACACAGGTCTATTTTTTTCCATCCAATCCATCAGCACCTCCCCTTCCGATGGATTTCTCCCGGATCCAGACAATAAATCGACCGCTATTTGAGTGGGAGATGCATAATTCAATCCATCAGATTTGGTTGTTCGCGTAAATACAACATCCATTTTCGTCGAAGCTATCTGCACATTTGCGCCCATTTGAACTGGGCGCAATTCTAACGCCTTGGCTAAGTCTGCTGGATACCTCGCATACAGATTCAATTGCTTGCTAGTGGCGTATGGCGCCAAGCGATTTGCAGCCACTGATCCTGAGATCACATATTCCTCCGGATCGATTTTCTTCAATTTCTTGAGTACCTCATCAATGCCTCTCGGTTCAAGATAATTTTGTATGGAATTGTCTCGTTGGTAGGAATAATCTTTGCTCCATGCAGTCAAAATTTTACGCCAATCAACTTTCGTAACAACGCGCCCAACCTTTCCATTGGACTTTACTCTCTCTATAAAAAGCAAATTCTCTCGTTCCAAAAAGTCAACGACTCGATAAGTCACCCCACTCGAAGTCTCGGCCAAAGACATCATTTGCGGAATTGAGAAGGGGGGCCTGCTTTCCAATATGGCACGTACGACTTGTGCGGCAGAGTTACCGATGAGGGTAGTTCGTGGACGACCTGGCCCGCGCCAAGGATCGGTCTTGGCTCCGCTTTCACTTATCAAGAACATGCTCGTAGACGGCGCCATCAGCATAAAATTCCCCGTAGCATCGGCGTACGAAATTCGGTTTCTGCGTAACCACTCCTGCGCGGATTTTGACATGTAACGCGCAATGATCATGGGTTCAAGAGATTCATCTAACTTACTTTTAGCTTCTTCTATCTGCTTGACTATCTGCGAAAGATCCCGCACCTCCAAAGAGCGTTTGACCTCTACGGCAAAGCGAGTTCTCTCCTTTGCCAAGTTCTGAATTTGGAGTACACCATCCAAGACTCGGCGAACGGGGGCCAATGATTTTTCGAATTCCAATTGGAACGCGCCTGCGGGGGCAAGGATTCGCTCTATGTAAACAGTGGCTAAGTAAATAATCTCCGCGTCGGTTTTAGGCTCCGAGACTTGCATCCGGTCGGTCACCTCACTCATATGGTCATAATATCACTATTCCTACGACAGCGGAAACATATAATAAACGGAATACCTGTGAAATTACGTGTGAACCAGATCAACCCAGGAAATCCGAGAATCAAAACAGCCCCTCCGCTCCGTGAAGAGCAAAGGGGCTGTTTAACTCACCGTGAGATTAGATCATCTATTAGCGAGGTACTTCGAATTCATCCAGACGGACTGCCTCACCTGAACCTTGTGATTCAAATGGAGTGAAGTCGTACTCGTCATAGGCCGCGTAAACGGCGGCTTTTGCCTCTTCAGTGGGCTCAACCCGAATGTTGCGGTATCTGGCAAGACCAGTACCGGCTGGGATGAGCTTGCCGATGATGACGTTCTCCTTGAGGCCGAGCAATGGGTCGCTCTTCTCGGAAAGTGCTGCGTCCGTTAGAACGCGAGTTGTCTCCTGGAAGGATGCGGCCGATAGCCACGATTCGGTAGCAAGGGATGCCTTTGTGATACCCATAAGTTCTGGACGACCTGAGGCTGCTTTTCCGCCAGTTGAAACAACGCGACGGTTTTCAGTCTCAAAGCGACCACGCTCAACAAGTTCGCCTGGAAGAAGGTCAGCATCGCCCGCTTCAAGAACAGTGATGCGCTTTAGCATCTGGCGAACGATGACCTCAATGTGCTTATCGTGAATGCCTACGCCCTGTGAGCGGTAGACCTCTTGGATCTCGTTCACCAAGTGAACTTGGGTTGCACGAGGTCCGAGAATACGAAGCACCTGCTTTGGATCAATCGCACCGACGACCATCTTCTGGCCAACACTGACGCGCTGTCCATCCTCCACTAGCAACTTCTGACGGCGGATGATTGGGTATTCAACGGACTCACTGCCATCCTCTGGAGTGACGACAATCTTCCTGCCCTTTGCATCTTCTCGGAATGAGACGACGCCTGCTGCTTCAGCAATTGGTGCAACACCCTTAGGGGTACGTGCTTCGAAGAGTTCAACGACACGAGGCAAACCATGGGTGATGTCATCTCCTGCAACACCACCAGTGTGGAAGGTACGCATGGTTAACTGCGTTCCTGGCTCACCGATTGATTGTGCAGCGATGATTCCGACGGCTTCGCCGACATCAACGATCTTGCCTGCGGCCAAAGAGCGGCCGTAGCAGAGCGAGCACTGTCCGAGTTTGCTATCGCACGTTAGAACCGAGCGGACCTTCACTTCGTGTACGCCAGCAGCAATGATTTCGTCGATGATGAGATCGCCCATGTCGCGTCCGGCTTCGGCAATGACTTTGCCGTCAACAACTACTGCGTCAGCCAAAGAGCGGCCATAAACAGAAGTTTCGACATCGTCATGCTTAATAAGTACGCCTTGGGCGTTCCTAACAGCGATCGGAAGAACTAGCCCACGATCAGTACCGCAATCTTCTTCACGGATGATGACATCTTGTGCCACATCGCAAAGACGACGGGTCAGGTAACCCGAGTCAGCGGTACGAAGGGCAGTGTCAGCCAATCCCTTACGGGCACCGTGCGTAGAGATGAAGTACTCAAGTACAGAGAGGCCTTCGCGGAAGTTGGATTTGATCGGACGAGGAATAATTTCGCCCTTTGGGTTAGCTACCAGTCCACGCATACCTGCGATCTGACGGATCTGCATCATGTTTCCACGAGCACCTGAGTAGACCATCATCCACACTGGGTTGGTGCGAGGGAAATGTTCTTCCATCTCTTCGCCAACTTCCTTAGTGGCCTGGGTCCAGATCTCGATCAATTCCTGACGACGCTCGTCATCAGTTATTAGACCCTTTTCGTACTGAGATTGAACCTTGTCAGCTTTGGTTTCGTAGCCTTCGAGGATCTCTCGCTTACGAGGTGGTGTGACAACATCTTCGATACCGATAGTTGCACCGGCGCGTGATGCCCAATGGAAGCCGAGTTCCTTCAACGCATCCAACGTGTGAGCAACGGTGACCTTTGGATAGAACTCAGCCAACTTGTCAACGATGCGTCCGAGTTCCTTCTTCGTGACATCAATATCAACAAATGGGTAGTCCGCGGGAAGTGCCTCATTGAACAGAGCACGACCAATTGTGGTTGACAGCGTGGTTGCCACTGTGCCACCCAGACCATTGGAAGCATCAAGACGGATCTTGATCTTGGCCTGCAATGAAACAGTGCCACGATCAAAGGCCATGATGGCCTCTGCGATCGAACCGAAGGCGCGTCCTTCACCATTTTCTCCGTCACGCGCGCTAGTCAAGTAGTACAGACCAAGGACCATGTCCTGAGTTGGCGTGGTGATTGGGCGTCCGTTGGCAGGAGACAAAATGTTGTTGGAAGACAGCATCAAGATGCGTGCTTCGGCCTGCGCCTCAGCAGAAAGGGGCAGGTGGACAGCCATCTGGTCACCGTCGAAGTCTGCGTTAAAGGCAGTACAAACAAGTGGGTGAATCTGAATAGCTTTACCTTCAACCAACTGTGGTTCGAATGCCTGAATACCTAGTCGGTGCAGGGTTGGTGCGCGGTTAAGAAGCACTGGATGCTCGGCGATAACTTCTTCGAGAACATCCCATACAACTGGACGAGCACGCTCGACCATGCGCTTGGCAGATTTAATGTTCTGTGCGTGATTGAGATCGACCAGCCGCTTCATTACAAATGGCTTGAAGAGTTCCAGCGCCATCTGCTTGGGAAGACCGCACTGGTGCAACTTCAACTGTGGACCGACCACGATTACCGAACGGCCAGAGTAGTCAACACGCTTTCCCAGCAAGTTCTGTCGGAAACGTCCTTGCTTACCCTTGAGCATGTCAGAGAGTGATTTAAGTGCACGGTTACCAGGACCGGTAACGGGGCGACCACGACGACCGTTGTCGAACAACGCATCGACTGCTTCTTGCAGCATGCGCTTTTCGTTGTTGACGATAATCTCCGGCGCCCCAAGATCGGCCAGACGCTTCAAACGGTTATTACGGTTGATGACGCGGCGATAGAGATCGTTGAGATCTGAAGTCGCAAAGCGGCCGCCATCCAACTGAACCATTGGACGCAGATCTGGCGGAATGACTGGGACAACATCTAGCACCATGGATGCTGGGTGATTGCTGGTGGTCAAAAATGCGTTGACGACCTTGAGGCGCTTGATGGCGCGAGTCTTCTTCTGACCCTTACCGTTTTCGCTCAGGTCGTTGAGGATCTTGTATTCGGCTTCCAGGTCAAAGGTTTCCAGGCGACGCTTGATTGCAGCGGCTCCCATGTCACCCTTGAAGTACATGCCGTAGCGATCCTTCATTTCACGGTAAAGACTCTCATCACCTTCGAGGTCTTGGACCTTGAGGTTTTTGAAACGTGCCCATACCTGCTCGATTCGATCAAGATCGCGCTGGGAACGATCACGGATCTGCTTGAGCTCGCGCTCTGCAGCCTCACGAACTTTGCGGCGCACATCAGCCTTGGCATCTTCTGCTTCGAGCTCAGTTAAGTCTGCTTCCAACTTCTTGGTACGTGCATCTAGTTCGTTGTCGCGCTTTGTCTCGAACTTGCGAATGTCATTTGCCAACTTCTTTTCAAGTTGTGGCATATCTTCTTCGCGCGCATCTTTATCAACTTCGGTAATCATGTAAGCAGCAAAATAGATGACCTTTTCAAGATCCTTTGGTGCAAGATCTAGCAGATATCCAAGTCGACTTGGCACACCCTTGAAGTACCAGATGTGAGTGACGGGGGCGGCAAGTTCAATGTGACCCATACGCTCACGCCGAACCTTGGCGCGGGTAACTTCTACTCCGCAACGCTCGCAGATGATGCCCTTGAATCGAACGCGCTTGTACTTACCGCAGTAGCACTCCCAGTCGCGAGTAGGTCCGAAGATCTTCTCGTCAAAGAGGCCATCTTTTTCAGGCTTTAGAGTTCTGTAGTTGATCGTCTCTGGCTTCTTTACTTCTCCAAAGGACCACTCACGAATATTGTTGGCCGAGGCCAGACCGATTCGAAGTTCATCAAAAAAGTTAACATCTAACATAGTTATTCCCTCTCCCCTCAGATCTCTTCAACGCTGCTTGGTTCAACTCGTGACAAGTTGATACCCAGCTCTTCGGCGGCACGGAATACCTCTTCATCGGTATCGCGTAGTTCGATTGCGACACCCTCAGATGAGAGCACCTCAACATTGAGACAAAGTGACTGCATTTCCTTAATCAGAACCTTGAATGACTCAGGGATGCCTGGCTCAGGAATGTTTTCACCCTTAACGATTGCTTCGTAAACCTTGACTCGGCCCAGCACGTCATCGGACTTAATGGTGAGCAATTCTTGGAGCGTGTATGCAGCGCCATATGCCTCCAGCGCCCACACTTCCATCTCACCAAATCTCTGACCACCGAACTGCGCCTTACCACCCAATGGCTGCTGAGTGATCATGGAGTATGGACCTGTTGAGCGTGCGTGAATCTTGTCATCGACCAAGTGGTGCAACTTCAAGATGTACATGTATCCAACAGATATTGGAGTTGGGTAAGGCTCGCCACTTCGACCATCGAAGAGTCGTGCCTTGCCACTGGTACCAACCAGCTGAACGCCATCTCGGTTTGAGAGTGTGCTTCCAAGGAGGCCCGAAATTTCCTCTTCGCGTGCACCATCGAATACGGGTGTCGCAAGATTTGTTCCCGGTGCACCTTTTTCAGCACCGATATCTTTGAGGTGCTTCGTCCATGCCTCATCGACGCCCGAAAGATCCCAGCCAGTTTTGGCAACCCAACCAAGGTGCATTTCCAGAACCTGTCCGACGTTCATACGACCTGGAACACCGAGCGGGTTAAGAATGACATCTACTGGAGTGCCGTCTTCAAGGAATGGCATATCTTCTTGCGGAAGAATTTTGGAAATGACGCCTTTGTTTCCATGGCGACCAGCGAGCTTGTCACCATCTTGAATCTTGCGCTTTTGTGCAACATAAACGCGAACAAGTTGGTTTACGCCCGCTGGTAATTCGAAGCCCTCTTCGCTTTCGAAGATTTTGACTCCGATAACTTTTCCGGACTCACCGTGTGGAACCTTAAGTGAGGTATCGCGAACTTCACGAGCCTTCTCACCAAAGATCGCTCGGAGGAGACGCTCTTCCGGTGTCAGTTCGGTCTCGCCCTTTGGCGTTACCTTTCCAACCAGAATGTCACCTGGGACAACATCGGCACCAACGCGAATGATTCCGCGATCATCAAGATCGGCCAGAACTTCCTCTGATACGTTAGGGATGTCGCGGGTGATTTCTTCTCCGCCCAGCTTGGTATCGCGCGCATCAACTTCGTATTCCTCAATGTGGATCGAAGTTAAGACATCGTCTTGGACCAAACGCTGCGACAAGATGATCGCGTCCTCGTAATTGTGACCTTCCCAGGACATAAATGCCACCAGGAGGTTCTTACCAAGGGCCATTTCGCCATTTTCAGTGCAAGGACCATCGGCAATAACTGAGCCGACTTCAAGACGCTGACCTGGATTGACAATGACCTTCTGGTTGTACGAAGTGCCCTGGTTAGAACGGCGGAACTTGGAAAGTGAGTAGTCCTGATATGTGCCGTCATCGGCCATCACCTTGACCTCATCGGCAGCCACTTCGGTAACAACGCCGGCCTTTGCCGCGACGACTACATCGCCTGCATCAACTGCCGCGCGGAATTCCATTCCGGTGCCGATCAATGGTGCCTCAGCCCGCATCAACGGAACAGACTGACGCATCATGTTCGAGCCCATCAATGCACGGTTGGCATCATCGTGCTCCAAGAAAGGGATCATTGCTGTAGCAACAGAAACCATCTGGCGTGGTGAAACGTCCATGTAATCAACTTCTTCGGCCGGGATGTATTCAACTTCTCCACCTCGACGACGCACGAGTACGCGAGTTTCAGAGAAGTGATTGTCATCAGTCAACGGCGCATTCGCCTGAGCGATAATGTGTTCATCTTCTTCATCAGCTGTTAAGTAGTCCACCGAATCAGAAACGCGACCCTTAGAAACTTTGCGGTAAGGAGTCTCAATGAATCCAAAGGCCGTTACGCGGCCATAGGTTGCCAGTGAACCGATAAGACCAATGTTTGGACCTTCCGGAGTTTCGATCGGACACATACGACCGTAGTGCGACGGGTGTACATCTCGAACTTCAAAACCTGCGCGATCACGAGAGAGACCACCAGGTCCAAGGGCGGAAAGACGGCGCTTGTGAGTAAGACCCGAGAGTGGGTTGGTCTGATCCATGAACTGCGACAACTGCGAAGTTCCGAAAAACTCTTTGATGGAAGCAACAACTGGACGAATGTTAATCAAGGTCTGAGGAGTAATCGCCTCAACATCTTGCGTCGTCATACGCTCGCGAACAACGCGCTCCATCCGAGAAAGACCAGTACGGACCTGATTCTGAATCAATTCACCGACAGTGCGAAGACGGCGATTACCGAAGTGATCGATATCGTCCTTTTCAACGCGGACTTCACGGCCGTATTCCATAAGTAATTCACCCTTATGGAGCGCTACGAGATAGCGGATAGTGGCGACGATGTCCTGAATTGTGAGCAAGCCCTGCTTGAGTTCGAGATCAAGACCGAGCTTCTTATTCACCTTGAAGCGGCCAACCTTTGCTAGGTCGTAACGCTTCGGGTTGAAGTAAAGGTTTTCGATCAAATTCTGCGCGGCTTCCTTTGTTGGAGGCTCGCCTGGACGCAATTTACGGTAGATATCTAGTAGCGCCTCATCCTGAGTCTTGACATTGTCTTTTTCAAGAGTTGCACGCATGGAGTCGTACTCGCCGAACTCGGTAAGAATCTGCTCCTCGGTCCATCCCAGTGCCTTAAGAAATACGGTGACTGATTGCTTACGCTTGCGATCGATACGAACGCCGACCATGTCCTTCTTGTCGACTTCAAATTCCAGCCAGGCACCACGGCCAGGAATGATCTTTGAAGTGAAGACATCTTTGTCAGAGGTCTTCTCAATTGTTCGTTCAAAGTAGACGCCCGGTGATCGGACGAGTTGTGAAACAACAACTCGCTCTGTTCCGTTAATGATAAAAGTCCCGCGCAGTGTCATCACGGGGAAGTCACCCATGAAGACGGTCTGCGATTTAATTTCACCAGTAATGTTGTTGGTGAATTCAGCAGTCACGAAGAGTGGCCGCGAGTAAGTCATATCGCGCTCTTTGCAATCTTCAATCGAGTACTTAGGTGGCTCGAAACGATGATCTCTGAATGTAAGAGACATCGATCCCTGGAAATCTTCGATCGGTGAAATCTCTTCAAAGATTTCTTCCAATCCAGATTGCTGAGGGAGCTCACCACGGTGGGTGGTTTCGGCTACTGCGAGACGTTGACGCCAGACATCATTGCCCAGCAACCAGTCAACACTCTCAATTTGGAGGGCGAGTAGGTTTGGGACTTCGAGAGGTTCGCGGATCTTCGCAAATGAAATACGGCGTGGAGCAACAGATGATTTTTTTGACGCGGCCAAGAGGTGTCCTTCCGAACAGAATTTGGTGACGCACGGACAAAGGTCTCAGCCGCTATATGCATTGACCTCAAAGGATTTGTGCGAGCGCCAAGGATATCGGGGCGGGGCCTCGCCTGTCCAACCGTGGCTTTTACCACACCCCGACCCCCCTTGTCAGCGGCTTATCCACAAAAGGGGCGTTTTCTCTCCTATTGCCTAGGCATCCAACCTTGCATATCTCCTCCACCAGGCGTCCTGGCCTGAAGTCTGGCGCGCGATGGGCTGAACGTGGGTGAATCAGAGCCAGCTCGGGGAGTTTGACACACCGGACCACCAGTCAAGAACCTGAGCCCTGCATTCTTCTTCTGACCTATCTAGGCGAGTTTGGTGAGCTAATTCCAATTGCCAATTGCCAGAAACCTTTCTATCCATCATTTCCCTTGATATTGGAAACCCATACAAGGCCGATAGCAACTCCCTTGCGTTATCACTCACCGCGCCCAATCGCGAAAGGGCATGAAGGTCAAATAAGTCACGGGCAGCACGACGATCGATCCAAGCCGAGGCCTTCATCGCCACAAATCCATCCAAATTTGGCACGAATAGCTTGGTCGGCTGCACATCCGAATAACGTTGGTGTATGTCAGTCAATTGGATCGGAATTCTTTGCCACTGCCGGGATCGAGAATCAACTACCTGGACTTTTATCTTGATAGACGAGTCGCAATTCAAGAGAGCGCTTCTCGGGTCAGATACCTGTGATGGCAAAAACTCCCAGTTTGCCCCAGGGAACTCCTTTTCGATCATCGCGGGGAGCTGATCGAGTTCGTGAGATAGAAATTCTCTATTATTTGAAAACAGATCAATATCTTCTGACAAACGCCCATTTGTTAAGAATGTTCGCGAAAGCGCCGTGCCGCCGAAGAAGACAAAATCAGCTTCTGCATGTTGTATTGCTGCAAGCACATGACTAATCGCATGATCACGGCGTACCTGCAATTCACTAGAGTCAAAAAGTCTTTGAATTTGATGGAGGCCATTGGATTCAAGCATTCTTTTTCCATGCCCTGAGTCGAACTAATGCCGATTCCATTCGCTGATGGCTAATCACTGCCTCCAATTTCTTCTCGTTCATCCGCTCAAACAATGCTATTGCAGCCTCTTGAGCCAACTGGTCTAAGCCATTCACAAGATGTGGGCGGCTAGCAAGATCGAGTGCGGTTTGTTCGATACTCGTGCACCACCCGGTTGCAAGTTCGGTTTCTACGCGAAATGTCTTCAGAGAACTGAAGTCCCGTTGGACAAAAAGGATGCGGCCACACGTTGTCTGCAAATCGGGACGTCTTTTGGGAACCGCAAGTACGGCGATCGCGAGAGCTCGTGGAATTGCACCCTGCATTCTTGCTGCAGATAAATGCATTAAAGCAACTTCGTTTTTTCCGTAATCTGCCTGCCCAATTCCTAACGCGAGCGCTTCAATCTCTGGCCGCCAATTGCTTCCTCTAGACGCCTCTGGGACGTGGGCGTAATAGCCGTGAGCTACTTTTAGCAGAACTCCCTCCTGCGCCAGGCGACGAAACTGCAACGCAGGCTGGGTATATAGAACTGCAGCATCGCGTGGCCGCAAGACTCCCCGCCTTAGGGAAGCTACTGTCGGTCTCATGACCAAATAGTACTACGAAACATATCTATTAGATAAGTTTCATAGCACTATTCAGGGGCTAACACCTCTCTGGAATAACGAACGCCCCCGCCCAATGGGCCGAGGCGTCCGTGAATCGAGGGAAATTACTTGACGGAAACTGTAGCTCCGGCTGCTTCGAGAGCTGCCTTTGCCTTCTCTACTGCCTCCTTGGTGCCCTTTTCGATCAATACTGCTGGAGCGGCATCGACAATGTCCTTGGCTTCTTTCAGGCCAAGGCTCGAGTTGATGCCACGAACTTCCTTGATAACGGCGATCTTCTGAGATCCAGCGCTCTCCAAGGTGAGTGTGAACTCGTCTTGAACGGCTGCTTCTTCAGAAGCTCCGCCACCTGCTGCAGCTACTGCAACTGGTGCCGAGGCCTTGACATCAAATTCCACTTCAAATGCTTTGACGAAATCAGAGAGTTCGACCAAAGTCATTTCCTTAAACTGACCCAATAGGTCGTCGGTTGTGAGTTTTGCCATGATTTATTCCTTCTCTTCTACTGTTGCATCTACTGGGGTTTGGACTTCTTCGGTAACTTCTGGGGTTGCAATTTCGGCAACAACTTCCACCGCTGGCGCTTCCACAACAACTGGACCGTGTGCTGCTTCCAACTTTGCGCGAAGTGCATCGATTGTACGAATTGCATTCGCCATAGATGCCTTCATTGCGCCTGCTAACTTGGCCAAGAGGACTTCGCGTGATTCCAGATCGGCTAACATAAAAATTTCGGCTGCAGTGACATTTTTGCCTTCGTAAATTCCGCCCTTAATAACAAGAAGCGGGTTTTCTTTTGCAAAATCACGCAAACTCTTTGCCGCAACGATCGCGTCGCCTTTGATGAAGGCAAGGGCTGAAGGTCCGGTGAGGAGTTCGGCTGGAACATCAAAGCCCGCCTCTTTTGCGGCAATCTTTGTCAGGGTGTTCTTCACTACGGAGTACTTGGTATCAGTACCAAGATTTCGGCGAAGTTTCTTCATCAAGGTCACGGAAAGTCCGCGATACTCGGTGAGGACAGTTGCGGTGGCTGTACGGAAATCTTCCGTCAGTTCAGCAACTGCTGCTGCTTTATCTGGGCGAGCCATTCGGATCACCTTTCTGTCATAGATCAGGTCTCACGCCACTCGTGTAGCGCAATTTCAATCAAAGGCCCATAAAAAGCAATAAACCCGAACGCATAGATGCGCACGGGTTTAGCGTGAGAACCTACGCGGGCTGTCTATTGACACTTAAGCGAGCACTAATTTCTTAGCGCTCGCACCAGCGGTCTTTGGTGAGAAGGTAAGGGTAGGCCGTGAGGCCCGCCCGCGTCAAAATAGGGCTTACCTCAGGCTAGCCAACGCCGCGGCTAGGAGCCCGGTTACCTCATCGGCTATCTGTGCCATCTCTGGCACCTGCGTAATTTCGGCCATCATCTGCGGATTCAGCATTTCAACAACAACCCCAGCATCGGTTTTGCGGATGACCACATTGCACGGCAGAAGTAGACCGATTGAGGGCTCTGCCTGAAGCGAGCGGTAGGCGAATTTCGGGTTGCACGCGCCGAGAATGATCATTGGTTCAATATCGACATTGATCTTGTTGTGAAAGGTTGCCTGCATATCAATTTCACTGACTATGCCAAAACTCTGCTCGGCGAGGGCAGCCCGGACCTCAGCGTTTACCTCATCGAACGGGCGATTGATTGTTCGGCTCATTCCATAGTTCAATTTTTCTCCTTAAAAGACCAGTACCTTGTCAGAAGCCAAGGTGGCATCGGTAAGGGCGTCCATTGTTGAACGCTTTGAGCCTTCGATCAGCATCTCCTCCGTTATGCCACGAGCATCCATGCAAGTCCCACAGCATTCAATTGCGCCGCCGTTTCGGGTTACGATAGAAAGCATCCGGTCCAACTTGTAGTAGCCATCTGGACTTTTCTGATTGGCCATTGCAGCGGTAACACCATCGCCCATTAAGAAGACGGTGACTTCAACGTCCTCGCGTTTGGCAAGTGAACTGGCCAGACGCACTGCGTTGTATGTCGAATCCAACCCGTAGGCAGATCCATTAATAATCATAAGTACTTTCATAGCAAAAACTATTCGGCGGCGTTTGGCTCGCGTGTGAGGTTGGGATCGACAGTAATGCCGGGTCCCATCGTTGTAGAAATGACAGCCTTGCGAATGTAGCGACCTTTTGACGCAGATGGCTTTGCTCGATTTATTTCATCCAACGCAGCTGCATAGTTGTCTGCCAACTGCAGTGCCGTGAATGATGTCTTGCCAATAATGAAGTGAAGGTTTGAGTTCTTATCAACGCGGAACTCGATCTTTCCGCCCTTGATATCAGTAACGGCCTTGGCGACGTCAGTTGTCACAGTACCGGTCTTGGGGTTTGGCATAAGTCCTCGAGGTCCAAGAACCTTTCCGAGGCGACCAACCTTTCCCATTAAATCTGGTGTTGCAACAACTGCGTCGTAATCAAGACGACCCTTTGCAACCTCGTCGATTAATTCGTCTGACCCAACGATGTCTGCGCCAGCTGCGCGCGCTTCATCAGCACGGGCTCCGCCTGCGAACACAAGAACGCGAACTGTCTTACCAGTTCCGTGCGGCAAGTTAACGGTGCTTCGGACTGCTTGGTCTGCTTTCTTAGGATCGACACCTAGCAAAATAGCAACTTCTACCGTTGCATCGTATTTTGTGGTTGAAGTCTCGCGTGCAAGTGTCACGGCCTCAAGGGGCGTGTATAGGTGATCCTTCTTAACTTTTTCCGCCGCCGCGGTGTATTTCTTACTTCGCTTCATTTCGCTCCTCTTTCAAGAACTGCCCTGCAGTTCTCTTTCGGTTGTGGTGATACGAACCAGCGCGGTTCTCCCACATCTTCATTCCGATTTGGAATGAAAAATTCATTAGTCGGTGACGGTGATGCCCATCGAACGGGCGGTGCCTGCGATGATCAAGCTAGCAGCATCAATGTCATTAGCATTGAGGTCCTCCATCTTGGTTTTAGCAATATCTTGAACCTGGGCCTTGGTGATTGAGGCGACCTTGGTCTTGTGAGGAACCGCAGATCCCTTTTCGACCCCAGCTGCTTTCAAGATCAACCGAGAGGCAGGAGGTGTCTTTGTGACAAAAGTGAATGTGCGATCTTCATACACGGAAATCTCAACCGGGATGATCTGTCCCTTCTGTGATTCGGTAGCAGCGTTGTACTGCTTAACGAATTCCATGATGTTCACGCCGTGCTGACCTAGCGCAGGACCAACTGGAGGCGCGGGTGTTGCAGCGCCAGCTTGGATCTGCAACTTGATCATTGCGGTGATCTTCTTCTTCGGGGCCATAGTTCTTTCTCTTCTCTATCTCGTTTTGCGGGATTAAATCTTTTGTACCTGGTGGAATGCCAACTCCACCGGTGTTTCACGACCGAAGATGGAAACCAGAACCTTGAGCTTTGCTTGCTCAGGCATGATTTCGCTAATGGAGGCAGGAAGAGTTGCGAACGGACCATCCATAACGGTGACCGATTCGCCAACCTGGAAGTCAATAACGCGAATTTCTGGTTTATCGGACTTCTTCACTGGACGCGGCGCAAGAATCTTTTCGACTTCCTCTAACGACAATGGACTTGGGTGATGTGCATTTCCAACGAAGCCAGTAACACCTGGTGTGTTACGCACGGCCGACCATGATTCGTCGGTGAGTTCGAGGCGAACAAGCACATAGCCTGGATAAATATTCCGTTTGACCTGCTTGCGCACGCCATTCTTGATTTCCATCACTTCTTCTTCCGGTACTTCAATCTGATAAATGTAATCTTCCATGTTCAAAGATTGAATACGGTTGGCAAGATTTCCCTTGACCTTCTTCTCATAACCAGCGTATGAATGAACTACATACCAATCACCGGCCGCAGTGCGCAGGGCACGACGGAACTCAGCATTGGGATCGTTCTCTTCATCTTCTGAATCACCATCAGATTCACCAGTTGCGGCCAGCTCATCCGCACTCTGTGGCTGGAGGGATTCCTCGGCGATCTCAATTGCCACTTCTGCAGAAACCGGTTCAACAGCACCAGCGGCAAGGGCAGCCTCGAAGGCGTCGTTCTTCTCTTCAGACATATTGCGTCCTTATCCAAAAACCAAGAAGACGACCTTGGTCAAAACCAGATCGAGAAGGGAAACAACGGCGATAATGAAGGTCACGAAGACTAGAACCACGGCGGTGTATGTCGTTAACTGCTTGCGAGTCGGCCAAACGACTTTGCGGAGTTCGGAAATTACTTGGCGGTAGAAAAGGCCAATGCGCGCGAAGAGACCAAGTTTCTTCTCTTCACGTGGGGCAACCACATCTGTCATCGTGGGCCTTGTCCTTTCGCTAATTCGATCCGGGTCGTGCATGGCAGGGCAGGAGGGACTTGAACCCCCAACCGCCGGTTTTGGAGACCGGAACTCTGGCCAGTTGAGCTACTGCCCTTCAGACGGCATGGCAAAAGACCATAATCGTCAGGGGCAGAGTGTAGAGCGTGAGAGTGGGTGGGGTCTAACTCGGGCGTGGCAGCCCCATTTTGAGCGGGCTCAAGCCTTTGCCCCAATACGGCAGACTGACCCCATGGGCGCCCAACGAATCTCCTCTCGAATCGCGGCCATCGCAGAATCGGCCACCCTGGCCGTTGATGGCAAAGCCAAAGCGTTAAAGGCGGCAGGACGACCGGTCATTGGATTTGGTGCAGGCGAGCCTGACTTTCCAACCCCGGATTACATAGTCGCCGCGGCCATCGCTTCGGCCAGTGTGCCAGCAAACCATCGGTACTCGCCGACTTCTGGCTTGCCTGAACTCCGCGATGCCATCGTCGCTAAAACTAAACGAGATTCCAACTACGAAATAACCGTCGATCAGGTTCTCGTTACCAACGGAGGCAAGCAAGCGGTCTATCAAGCTTTCGCAACCATTATCGATGAGGGGGATGAAGTTCTATTGCCCGCTCCGTATTGGACTACCTACCCTGAGTGCATCAAGCTGGCTGGAGGAATATCCGTAGAAGTTTTTGCGGATGAAACGCAGAACTATTTAGTGAGTATCGAGCAACTTGAAGCAGCCCGCACACCGAAAACGAAAGCGTTGCTCTTCTGCTCCCCTAGCAACCCAACGGGTTCGGTTTATTCGCCGACACAGGTCAAAGCGATTGCAGAGTGGGCACATAAGAATGACATCTGGATAATTTCCGATGAGATTTACGAGCACCTGCTCTACGACGGAGCAGTTGCACCGAGCATTCCTGTGGTATCTCCAGAAATGGCCGACCACACAATCATTCTTAACGGAGTCGCCAAGACTTTTGCCATGACCGGCTGGCGGGTGGGGTGGATGATCGGGCCAAAAGATGTCATCAAGGCCGCCACAAACCTGCAATCCCACCTTACGAGCAACGTCTCAAATGTGTCACAGCGTGCGGCCATAGCAGCGCTGACTGGTGATCTTTCTGCAGTTCACAAAATGGGCGAAGCGTTCGACCGCCGCCGAAAACTTATCGTTAACCTCCTAAATGAAATTCCAGGTTTTGTCTGCCCAATGCCCCAAGGCGCCTTCTATGTATATCCGTCCGTAAAAGGCGTCTTGGGGAAAACCATCCGTGGAAAAACTCCACAAACGTCGGCTGAATTAGCAACGCTAATTCTGGACGAGGTCGAAGTTGCAGTTGTACCTGGAGAAGCATTTGGTCCATCTGGTTATCTACGTTTCTCGTACGCTCTCGGCGATGAAGACATTGTTGAGGGAATCGGGCGCATCAAGAAACTCATGGCGGAGACCAATTAGCCATTAATTTACAAATTGTGTGACTCCCTGATTCCCAATCCCTTTCAAATACGTCTTTAGACAACCCAGTCAGATCCTCTGAATACTATTATGGGATTCGGAAATGTCGTTTGAGCCTATCAACGGTCGTCCTCCATTTGAGAGCCGTCGGTCTGCAAACAGAATTTTGATTTCCGAAGAAGCCCAACTCATCGTAAGCGTCTTTGCTGGACAATGTCTCAAGCCAGTCCACCTTTACGAAATATTCCTCATCCTCTCCAGTTTTTCCACTTCCATACTTTCCATCCGTAGCCACCTGACCAATATTCATTTGCTCTCCATCTACTAAAACACTGAATTCACTTGCTGGTAAAGCGCATGCACTGACTATTCCAACTCCTACATATCCTAACTTTGGAATCCGAACCCATATCCGATTTCCGGGAGCCAACATATTCAATGTTCGACTGTACCAAGCCCCCCCTCCTGCCGAAATAAATCCAAACTTGCGAGCATCTTCCCAAGATCTCGTTTCACCCTCTCCAAAGGAAACAAAATACTCTCCGTTCCAAGGTTCTTTGTCTTTAGTGGCCCCCGCCGTATTAATCTGGGCGACCGCAGGATCAACAAACCATCTCCGCAAAAGAAATTGCTCGGTGTCACTCGCAAAAACCTCAAAGAACAATGCGTTAATTGCAAGATTTCGCTCATTCAAGTAAATGATTATTCGCTCAGTACTCGAATCCAACTCCGCGGCTACGACGACGATCTGATGGCTTTGATTCAAATTCTCTTCTAGCAATTGTTGCTTGAAGCGTCGTTCAAATGCAGAGGCCAAATCATCTTGTGGCCTGTAGTTTGAATAAATTATCTTAATTTGCTCTACATCCAATGTTTCCACCCAAGAGGCATAATCAATGGCCTGGGAAACCACGTCCCTCGGAGTCCTATCGCGCTTCAATTCGATAACTACCAGCGAACCATCTGGAGCGATTGCCAATAAATCTATGTATCCATTGTGACCAGTACGAATTTGGCGACCAAGGATCAACCATTCTTCCGCCAATATACTTGGGTCTGCCTCAATCATATTTTCAAGCGTTTTCTCATCTTTCAGAGAACTTGATGAAAGGGCAATTGGTTTTTCTCCTACTATCCACATCGACTGCTGAATTGGCATGGAAGAAAAGTATCAACGAACTGGCAATAGCGGTAGAGACATAAAATACTGACTTCCTTTCACGGAATAAAAAATCGCTCCAATACAAGTTCCAAATTTATAGCTTAGGGAAGTTCAACAGGATGGATTACTACTGGTCAATAAAAGTCAAGAATCTTTCCTTTAGGCGCTCCCTATCGGGACGCTCTCTTAGCACGGGAGGCACCCAGAGTTTGCCATTATCCATCTCCTTAATGCCATGTTCGAGCATGGGCCCATCCTTTTCGGCAAGAATGTCTTTTCGAACATGGACGGTGTAATCGGCATCGATGCCAACAATATTTATGTCATAAGCCGCGTGGTGGATTTTGCAAAGACTTAGTCCATTGGTTATCGATGTTGATGAAGTTTCATCGCTGTCTGGCGTGATATGCGCCGCATCCAATAATCGCCCATGCCCTAATCTGCAGATTGCACACTTAATTTCATATGCGCTAATGACTCGAGCGCGAAATGCTGGTTGGTGAAGACGCTGCTTCATCATTCTTTCTGCGTATCTGCGTTCAATGATGGATTCGGACCGCAATGCGATTGCAAGCGAGGGTTCCGGCGCTATAAGACAAAAGCCCTGATCGGGATAATCGTTCATTATATAAACTTTCCCTGGCAGGTAGCGTCCTGAATCTTGCTGACGAAACCAAATAAGAGGAAGTTCTAGCTCCATCGCCCTTCGCATTTTGCTGTTCTTTCCTGCGGTACTACCGGATTGATAGTCATATCGCCAAAGACCGCCTAGGACTTCTTGGTCCTCATACTTTCCTGACCTTGTTGTATTTATAGAAAGAGTTGCCCTGAGTGGTTCACCCATAGTCCAGGATGCACCTGGATTCCAAATTCCGCCTTGCGAATCAATAACTCGAATAGTTTGCCCAGCATATTCGAAGCTACCGAGTTCGGCACGAGAAAGCATGCCATCGCCCTCATTTGCCTTACTAATTATCTTATCGATCAAGTCCTCACGAAGAGCTCGCTCTTCCTCTAAGGTCCACATGTTCTGAGCTTAGGGACTCACATAGATTTGCGGAAGCAATTGAGAAACGGGCGTTGCTGTCCGCGAACTCTTAATTGAGCGTAAGTCCTACAAGATTTACTTCTGGCTCTAAAAATATACCGAATACTTTCTCCACCTTTTCCTGAGCTTCTCTGGCAAGGGCGGCGATATCTGCCGCGGTTGCGTTGCCTGAATTCGTCAATGCGAGAACATGCTTGCTGGAGATTCGTGCGCCAGAGTGGACATCGCCTCGGTGAACTCCTGCGTGCTCCATCAACCAAGCAGCGGACGTCTTTACTCGACCGTCTGGTTGAACCCAACGCGGAGCATTATCTGGAAGTCCATCTGCAATCTCGGGGCTCACAATTGGGTTGGTGAAGAAAGACCCTGCCGACCACGAATCGTGATCCTTTGGGTCTAACAACATCCCTTTCCTGCTGCGCAATTCCAAAGTCGCCGCCCGAGTTGCCACAACCGTGGCTTTGCCTCCAACTTCAATCCCGAGGGTGTAGGCCAATTCCGCGTAACTTATTGGCGAAGACATCTCACCGATCCGCAACTGGAAACCGACATCCAAGATCACATACCTATCTTTTTCAGATTTGAACCGAGAGTTTCGGTAGGTGAAATCACATTCGCTATTTGTGAAAGTTTTTATCTGCTTCTCTTTGCGATCATATGTGCGAACCCGCGTAATGAACTCTGATACTTCGTGCCCATAAGCGCCAATGTTCTGGATCGGAGCTGCACCCACGGTCCCCGGAATTCCACTGAGGGTTTCAAGTCCGGCGTAGCCGCGTGAAATCGTTGTGTCCACGAATGAGTCCCAGACTTCGCCAGCACCAATTCTCAATGTGGCACCGCTACAGGCATCGACCTCTGCCTCAACTTCCGAACTTGCCACATGAATTACGATGCCCTTGAAACCATCATCGCTAACGAGAACATTGGTTCCGCTACCCAGAATCAAAATCGGTTTGCCCGCTTCATCCGCGGCTTGCACTGCGGCAATGATCTCGGCTTCGTTGGAGGCGTCCACTATCTCTTTGGCCGGGCCTCCGACGCGTAAACTTGTGTAGTCCGAAAGCTGGCTCATAGTTGGAAGGTTAGCGACGCGGGCTCAAGATTGCATTTTTACCCCGGAAACGCTCGAGAATGCGGTCGTAGTTCTTCTTTGATTGCAATTCACGAAAGGCCGGATCCACATCGTGGTAGCCATGGTGGCGCCCTTGTGTAAGTGGCAGGTCCATCTGCAACAGGTGACCGCTAGCATGGCGAAGTTTTAGTGAGAACTCGATATCAGCGTTGCGGTAATAAATTGCGCGTGAGTTGAAGCCGCCAACTTCCAGCGCCGCCTGCCGATTGAGGGCCAGAAAATAACTAAAGAGGACATCAACTTCCCCGGCGCCCTTATCGTCAACGGTCCGCCAGTCGTCCTCCAGATTGATCTGACCGCCGCGCCAACCAACCGCGGAATAAGTCCCCTTTTTCAACTCAGCGAGCACTGGCGTAATTGCATCGCCCGTGAAGAGCGTCGAAGGATCCATGATCACCAGATACTCAGATTGGACATTGTGCAGAAGTGCATTCGCCGCCTGACCCCAGCCAGCCTCTTCAACCACTTTTATGACCTGCGTTGCTTCATCGATTGTCTCTTCGAGCAACTCGACCGCATCGAAAGTTATAATCACTATCGGCGTATTGCAGTGAGCCCGAATGGATCTCACGGTCTCGATGGCATCGTCGTGAAAGCCCGAGACGATCATCGCTATCGCGATTTCGCCACCTTCGAATATGGGCTTGATCTGCTTGACGTTTTCAACGATCAAATAGCGAATACGTTTGTGAAGTTCGAATTCGCCGCCAATATCGATTACATCCCAACCGGCATCGGCGATTTCATCTCGCAACCGATCAGCGAGCGCAAAATCTTTAGTTGCCCTTGCAGCTGCTCGCTCTTTCCCCAATTTCCAGATTGCATCTGGGGCGGTCATGACTTTACGACCAGCGCCTTTGTCATCCCTAAAACTTTTACTCCTGCAGATGTTGCCGTGAGGTTCAACCTAATGTTGGCGCCATCAACCTCTGCTACTGTCGCCGCGATTGTGAGATCAACTTTCGCGTTGGCAGGGACAATCACTGGCTTTACGAACCGAGCCGAAAATTCTTTGACCGCCGCCGGTCCCCCAGCCCAATCAGAAACGAACTTGCCTGCCAGGGCCATGGTCAACATTCCGTGCGCGATAACATCGGGTAACCCAACCGATTTCGCGAAAGCCTCGTCTTGATGAATCGGGTTCTGGTCTCCGCTGGCATCGGCATAACTTTTTAGAAGGTCGCGATCGATCCAGAAGATTCGTTCGGCAATCACATCCCCTACATTGATCATGCGCGCACCACCAAAGTGGACCACGACGAAGCAACCAATTCGTCGCCCGCGCGAAGATCTGATCGAACTGTGAGAATCTCGTTGCCTGCCACGACTTTGTAATTTTCAATCGTTGACGAGCAGGCAATCAAGTCCCCTGCGACCAGAGGTCTAAAGATTTCAAATTTCTGATCCCCATGAACTAAGCGTGACCAGTCCAGCCCTACCTGCGGATCAGTTAAGACCTCATGAAATTGATCAAGCGAAATCCGAATCGAAAATGTTGGGGGTGCTACGGATAGGTCAGTCTCGCCGAGAACGCCAGCAAAGTCGACTATGTCAGCGGCTGTTACAGGAAATGACTTCGCACTGTGAAATGTGCGCCCGACGGAATCGGGATTGAGCATTAACGAGTTTCGCGGTGAAGGGTGGCAGCCTTGCAACGGGGGCAGAACTTCTTGAGCTCAAGCCGGTCTGGGTCGTTACGACGGTTCTTCTTGGTAATGTAGTTGCGCTCTTTGCAATCTACGCAGGCCATGGTGATCTTGGGACGAACGTCCGCGCTCTTGCTTGCCATGGTCTTGCTCCCTTGTATATCTGGATCGTTAGGGCGTCAGGGTACCCGACGTCCATGCTTGGTGCGAAATTGCGCGTGCCAAACTAGTAGCGGAGGCCGGATTTGAACCGGCGACACAGCGATTATGAGCCGCTTGCTCTACCAAGCTGAGCTACCCCGCCGAGCCCCCCAACGGAATCGAACCGTTGACCTTTTCCTTACCATGGAAACGCTCTACCAACTGAGCTAGGGGGGCGCAATGCTTGAGAAGCGTACCTGCTCACGCCTGTAATGGAAAAATCTCGGCCGTTATTTGGCTGGATCAAGTATTACTTTCCCTGAAGTCTTCCGAGCAAGCATCTCCTCATGAGCCTGAACAGCCAGGGAGAGTGGGTAGGTGGCCCCGATCACCGGGGTGATTTTGCCAGCCAGAATCAGCGAGAAGAGTTCGGCAATAACATCGCCAAAGAGTTCCTTATGTCCAAAGCAGTGAGCCAACCAGAAGCCGGTAATAGTTTTTGTCCCAGTTATCAGTGAACCGGGATGAACTGCTCGGGGGGGCTTGCGCGATGCATTTCCATAGGTAACAACACGACCAAAAGGTGCGAGAACTTCTAGGCTGGCATCAAAAGTCTTGCCACCAACCATTTCCAAAACGAGATCGATGCGTTTGCCGTTGTTCGCAGCCAACATCGCCTCCGCCAAATTCTCAGCATTGGCATCGATCGTCACATCGGCACCGAGGGATTTTGCCAACTCAGCCTTGTTGGGCGAGGAAGTAACCGCAATGACTTTGGCACCCCATAACTTGGCAAGTTGGATGGCAATGGTTCCGACTCCACCCGCCGCCGCATGAATAACAACGCTTTCATCGGGGCGTAAGTGACCTACGGTTTTCAAGATGTGCCAGGCCGTGGATCCTTGGACCAACATGCACAGTGCTTGGGCGTCGCTAATTCCGATCGGAATATCAATGACCATTGCCTTATTGGCAATCGCTTTCTGCGCGTATCCGCCTTTATCGACGGCGGCCAGCACGCGCCGGCCCGAATTCGTATTCCCCACGACTTCTAGCCCGGGAATAAGAGGCAAGGTCTGCGGTGAGAGGTAGCCGTTCCCAATTTGATGGGTGTCGGCGTAGTTGATTCCGATAGAAGTCACCGTGATGAGTTCTTCGTTTGCCTTTGGAGTTGGATCTGCCACATCCAGATACTCCATGACTTCTGGTCCACCGAATTGATTGACTTGGATTGCCTTCATGCCAATTAGCCTAAGGGAATTAGGACAGAATGTCTCGCTCTGTTCTACGCTGTCACCATGATCACTCCCGAAGTAATCGCGCAAGCGCACAAGGATGCCAAGCGCAGCAGCGATAACGCTCAAGTATCGATTCGAAATCTGCAAGGCGTTACCGAACAGGACTATGCACGAGCGATCTTCGATGAGGTGTGGCCAACTGATGAAGGTACTCAGATCACCGCAAATCTCATGCAGGCGATGGTTCATAATGGCGCGTACGTAAGCGGTGTTTTTTACGACGCCGATGTCATTGCCGCGGCATTTGCGTTCCCAGGGATTGACTCACAAACCCATCTTCATCTTCACTCCCACATGGCTGCCGTAAAAGAGAAGTACCGCAATCGCAATATCGGCAGTGCACTTAAGTGGCATCAAAGGGCATGGGCTCTGGAAAATGGATACGAGACCATTACCTGGACATTTGATCCATTGGTTCGGCGCAATGCGAGATTGAATCTGGTCAAACTCGGCGTGCAAGTCTTTGAATATTTCGCGGATTTCTACGGCGATCTCCCGGATGCGCTCAATGCCGGTGATCCGACGGATCGAGTAATCGCGCGTTGGGATTTGCTCTCTGCGCCGGTCATGGAGGCAGCGCGCAATCTCAACCTAGAAATCTCACCGCAGGGAATTGCGGTGGCACTGTTCAACGCCAATGAAAAGCCAGAGGCGGGAAAGGTCCCGGCAAGTGCAGAGACAGTTGCCATTTATTTACCCACCGACATCGTTCAAATGCGTACCGATAACGGCGCTAGAGCATGGGAGTGGAGGCTGGCGCTGCGCGAGCAACTGCAGCCACGTTTGAACGCAGGTTGGTATATCAAAGGATTTACATCAGATGGTGCTTACGTTCTAACTCAGCAGAAGTGAACGAGGATCGGTAAATGCGGATTAAAGAGGTAGAACTTCGCATCATCAAATTGCCGCTCGTTAGACCTTTCCGCACTTCTTTTGGAACTCAGTACGAACGTGAACTTCTATTGATGAAAATCGGCACCAACGAAGGGGCCGAAGGTTGGGCCGAATGCGTTGCAATGTCAGAGCCGCTCTACTCACCCGAGTACACGTTGGCTTCACAAGATGTGATCGAGCGTTTTCTTCTCCCAAAAGTATTTGAACTCGGGGATGTTCGCGCGGAGGAAATCGCCGATTTGCTACGGCCATTCCTTGGACATCAGATGTCAAAAGCCTGTGTGGAGACGGCGCTATTAGATGCGCAGTTGAAACACGAAGGAATATCGTTCGGATCATTTTTAGGCGCATCCAAAGAAATGATTGACTGCGGAGTATCAGTGGGAATTGCTTCGTCAATCGATGCGCTCGCCCAAGAGGTCTCTGAGTATGTTAATGAGGGCTACCGGAGAATCAAACTAAAAATAGAGCCCGGTTGGGATATTGAGCCCGTGAGAGTAATCCGCGAACTCTTCCCCGATATTCCATTGCAAGTTGATGCGAATCAGGCCTATTCACGCAATGATGCCGATCATTTGAAGGAACTTGATCCTTTCAACCTGCTTCTCATAGAGCAACCTTTGGACGAGCACGACATTGTGGGACATGCCGCATTGGCAAAAGTCGTGGCAACCCCGATCTGCTTGGATGAATCGATTACCTCCCTGGAAGCAGCACGGGATGCATTGGCCTTGAAAGCCACATCGATCATCAACATAAAACCCGGTCGGGTTGGCGGTTATTTCGAATCGGTGAAAATCCACGACCTCTGTGTCGAAAACGGTATTCCAGTATGGTGCGGCGGAATGCTCGAAACCGGAATCGGTCGAGCGGCAAATATCGCCCTTGCCTCCCTTGCCGGATTCACATTACCGGGTGATACCAGCGCTTCATCGCGCTATTACCACCGCGATATAACAACGCCTTTCACAATGGAGGATGGACAACTGAGAGTTCCTACCGGTCCGGGAATCGGAATCGAAATAGATCGCGATTTTATCGACGAAATTACCACCTCGAGAAAATTAATTCTGGCGCCATAGAGTGAATTCGCTCCTTCTGCTCAAACTGTTTCTCGCACCGTCCTTTGTCGCACTGCTCAGCTACATCCAGCGTCGATGGGGTGATGGAATTGGTGGGCGACTCATTGGCCTGCCACTTACCACCGGACCGTTCATCTTCATCATCTACATTCAAGAAGGTGCGAGCTTCGCGGCGCGCGTAGCCCACGGCGTCCTCGTTGGACAAGTTGCACTCATTGCATTC
>JBBRSY010000019.1:0-24554 GCA_038244965.1 Candidatus Nanopelagicales bacterium
AACACGGTTATTCAATCCTCATCGGGTGCAAATGGCGAGAAGAGATAACCCGACTAATGCGGGAACGAGCGCGGGTAGCCGTAGTTTTCCCCTCCGCCTTGCGATCTCTCATAGGACGTATCGAGGTATCGGGCACTGAACTCCATCTTTTCGAAATTCCAGATGGGGAGGCTGGCAAGAAAGTCAAGATTTTGGAATCGCTCTGGGATCAATTGGCAGTTGCAGGATTTACTCGCAGTGATCTCCTGGTTGCCATTGGCGGAGGCGCCACGACCGATGTTGCAGGCTTTGCAGCGGCAACTTGGTTGCGAGGAATTGATTGGGTGGCAATCCCGACAACTCTGGCGGGTATGGTCGACGCGGCAATTGGTGGCAAGACTGGATTGAATACCGCCCATGGCAAGAATCTGGTAGGTGCATTCCATTCTCCGATGGAAGTGCTCTCTGATACCACATGGCTTGAAACATTAAGTGATCGAGATTTTGCCGCTGGCCTGGCTGAAGTAATCAAATGCGGCTTCATCGCTGATGGCGAGATTCTGAAATTGCTCATCAAGAAGAATCTTACGGAAGTGCGTTCTTCAAAGAGGCTGACGGAAGAATTGATACTTAGGTCGGTGAGAATCAAGGCCGAGGTCGTTGGAGAGGATTTCCGTGAAGGTTTTGCCCGAGAGGTGTTGAACTATGGCCACACAATGGGGCACGCCGTTGAATTACACAGCAAATACGCACTTCGTCATGGTGAGGCGGTCGCCGTTGGACTCGTTTTCATCGCCGAACTCGCCTATCTCAAGGGAATCCTCTCCGAAGAGCTAGTCACCCTTCATCGCTCTTTACTGTCCGAGCTCGGTCTACCGACGACTTATCCGGCAAAAGCTTGGGAAGAATTGCTGCCAATCCTTTCCTTAGATAAAAAATCGCGTGGAAACTCCTTACGCTTTGTGGCGATCACGGAGATAGGTTCGACGATTCGCCTAGAAAATGTCGCGCAGAGCGATCTGTTGAACGCATATGAGAGGCTTAGTTCATGAAAATCATGGTCATAAATGGCCCGAATCTGTCTCGCCTAGATATCCGTGATTCCACAATTTATGGTGATTTGAATTACCCTGAATTAGTCGCGTTGATAAACACGTATGCATCCAAACTAGGACTCACAGTTGATATTCGACAAAGTGATGATGAGGCACAGATCATTGCATGGCTCCACGAGGCCACCGACTCCGAATCACCCGTCATCATCAATCCGGCCGCATTCACCCATTATTCCTACGCAATTCGCGATGCCGCGGAATTAGTGAAAGGACCTCTGATCGAAGTGCATCTTTCAAATCCACTTTCTCGGGAAGAATTTCGACATACCTCTGTCATATCGGGGGTGGCTAGTGGCACTATTGCGGGATTTGGCCCCAATTCTTATCTTTTGGCGTTAGATGCCATGCAAACACTCCTGCAAAAGTAACGGTGTTTAACAGGTATCCTTCTTCTCTTGACGTGAAATACGCGGTCAGGGATTGGTTGCATGGATTGGATTAACTGTGGCATCAACTAACGACCTAAAAAATGGCATGACTCTCGATATCGATGGTCAGCTCTGGAATGTCGTCGAGTTTCAACATGTGAAGCCAGGTAAAGGTCCGGCATTCGTGCGAACCAAACTCAAGTCTGTTATGACAGGCAAAGTAATCGATAGGACTCTCAACGCCGGAGTGAAGATTGAAATTGCGATATTGGAAAAGCGCGAAATGCAGTATCTCTATCACGATGGATCTGACTATGTTTTTATGGATACCAAGACCTACGACCAGACTGCGATTCCTGCCTCGGTTGTAGGTGATGCTTCAAAGTACATGCTTGAGAATACCGACGCGATCGTGGCAGTCCATGAAGGAACTCCGCTCTATATCGAATTGGCTGCATCCGTCCCACTCACAATTACCTATACCGAACCCGGCCTGCAAGGAGATCGTTCCTCGGGTGGAACCAAACCAGCCACACTCGAGACTGGTCTTGAGATCCAAGTGCCGCTTTTCATTAAGCAAGATGAGAAAGTTTTAGTTGATACCAGAGATGGTTCGTATTTGGGTCGCGCAAACTAGTGACTGCACGCAGTAAAGCGCGTAAGCAGGCATTGGATATTCTCTTTGAATCCGACATCCGCCAATCCTCGGCGATTGACCTGCTTGAATCCCCGTTGATCGTGGTGGAGGGACCAGATGCCCGCCCGATTCGTGAGTTTGCCCGGCTTATAGTTCTTGGCGTTAGTGAACACCGCAGAAAAATCGACGAGCTCATTTCGATTTATGCACAGGGATGGGATATGGATCGCCTTCCCATCGTGGATCGAAATCTTCTGCGCATTGCGATCTTTGAAATTCTCTGGGGAAAGGACGTGCCAGATGCTGTCGCGATAGATGAAGCACTCACGATGGCGGCGATGCTTTCGACTGAGGACTCGGCCTCCTATATTCATGGAGTTCTGGGTCGCATTGCCTCGATTAAGGGCGATCTAGCCCTGTAATTAGAAGTTTGTTCACCGTGAGCCATTCGACTAGTTCGCTTTGTGTTGTGAAAGTCATGAGAGCGAGAGTATCGAAATCGCTCTGCCGCAGGCTCATGACTTCGCCGTTCCAATCATTTCTTCGACCTGCCAACCACATGAGAAATGTATAGACGCTCTGGATGCGCTCGGGTTTTTCTGCACTTGAATTTTCCGATAGCAATCGAGCGCGTCGCAAGTTGATCATTACGGATACGCTGGATTTACTAGAAGAAGCTCTCTCCGGCGCACATATGAGATAGTCCAGTGGGACCCCGTAAATATCGGCGAGCACGATCGTGCGCTCTAGGCTCAGAGCTCGGTCGCAGCGTTCATAGGATCCCAGAGCCGCGACCTTAACTTTTCCGCCTGACCTAATTTCTACCTCGTCCAGACTCCATCCGCGCGCTTGGCGCACACTCCGTAATCGTTGCGCGATCGTTTTTGTAGTGGGCTCCATAGTGCCGAGCCTAAGCAAAGAAAATGAAAGACCCTCGGAGTTTTCCACTTACGTCCGTCAGCTAAATTTTCTACCACCGTGCTAGACTCTGTGCGAAGATCCTTTAAGACCCGTCCTGCGAGGCGGGGAAGGAGCGTTTATGAATGTTGCACTATCCGCGGTTGATATCTCCCGCGCTCTTACCCGCATTGCCCATGAAATCCTAGAACGCAACGGTGGTCCCGATTCGGTTGTCCTCATGGGAATACCTACCCGTGGCGCATTTTTAGCCTCCCGCCTGGCTCATTCCATAGCCGCTATTGAGGGGCGTGAAGTACCGGTGGGTACCTTAGATATCACGCTCCATCGAGATGATCTGCGACTGCGGCCGTTGCGGGCCTTAGTGCCGACGATGACCCCGCTAGGCGGGGTCGAAGCTCGTAATGTGGTCTTGGTGGATGATGTTCTATTCTCTGGCAGAACTATTCGAGCGGCGTTGGATGCGCTAGGTGAGATTGGACGGCCTAAAACAGTTCAACTCGCTGCTCTGGTTGATCGGGGCCACCGCGAACTTCCCATTCGCGCCGATTACGTGGGGAAGAATTTGCCAACGTCCAAAGCGCAGTCGGTGAAAGTACACTTGATGGAGATCGACGGCGTAGATGAAGTCCTTATCGAATCTGGAGAGAGTTAAATCATGCGCCACTTACTCTCAACCAAAGACTTGTCGTATGCGCAGGCCATTTCCATTCTCGATACTGCCCAGGAGATGGCTAAAGTCTCTGAGGGCCCAGTTAAGAAACTGCCGACGCTTCGCGGACGAACAATTGTAAATTTGTTCTTTGAAGATTCAACGCGAACTCGTATCTCCTTTGAAGCCGCCGCCAAACGCTTATCCGCCGATGTCATCAATTTCTCTGCAAAGGGCTCAAGTGCCAGCAAAGGGGAGTCGTTAAAAGACACGGCGCAGACGCTCCAGGCGATGGGTGCGGACGCGGTCATTCTGCGGCATTCGGCGTCTGGGGCTGCCCAACGTTTAGCGAATTCTCACTGGACCAGTGGCAGCGTTATCAACGCTGGTGATGGAACACATGAGCATCCGACTCAAGCGCTCTTGGATGCATTCACGATCCGTAAGCATCTTCGAAGTGGAGTTGGCGACCTGCGAGGATTAACCATTGCAATAGTTGGTGACATTTTGCACTCGCGAGTTGCCCGTTCTAATGTGCATTTGCTATCCAAGCTTGGTGCGCAAGTAATCCTGGTTGCGCCACCGACCCTCCTACCACTGGGTGCTAACACTTGGCCAGTCCAAATTTCATATGACTTCGATCCTATATTGCCCTTAGTCGACGCCGTAATGATGTTACGGGTGCAACAAGAACGCATGAACGATTTCTTTTTCCCTACTATTCGCGAGTACTCACATTACTTTGGTCTCAATTCCGACAGACTGAAATTGATGAAACCCAGCGCAATCATCATGCATCCAGGGCCAATGAACCGTGGGCTCGAAATCACCGCCGAATGTGCCGACAGCGCTCGGTCCGTAATTCTCGAGCAAGTCACCAACGGCGTGAGTGTCAGAATGGCAGTTCTGTATTTACTTCTAGCGGGTACGCCAAATGAGGATGAAGGGCTACGCGCATGAGAGACTATCTACTTGATGGCGGAACGCTTGCTGACGGCAAGAGTGCACAAATTTTAATCAGTGATGGTTTTATTTCTGAAATAGATGCCGTCGTGATGAGTGCAGCCGCCAACAATGCCCAGAAAATTGATGTTAAGGGCTGCATAGTCTTGCCCGGCTTTGTGGACTTGCACACGCATCTACGTGAGCCCGGCCGAGAAGATTCTGAAACCGTAGAATCTGGTTCGCGCGCTGCCGCAAAAGGTGGTTATACGGCCGTTTCGGCCATGGCCAATACCTTCCCTGTTGCTGATACGGCAGGTGTAGTGGAACAGGTATATGCATTAGGGCAAGCCACGGGATTATGTGATGTCTTTCCGATTGGAGCGGTAACACAGGGTCTGGCCGGTGCGGCACTTGCCGAATTGGGTGCGATGGCGGATTCAAAGGCGCGGGTCAGAGTATTTAGCGATGATGGTAACTGCGTCTTCGATCCCATTGTCATGCGTCGTGCATTGGAGTACGTCAAGAAATTTAATGGTGTGGTTGCCCAGCATGCTCAAGATCCCCGGCTCACCAAGGACGCTCAAATGAATGAAGGGCTGATTTCCTCTCAATTAGGTTTTAAAGGTTGGCCGTCGGTGGCCGAGGAATCCATTATTGCCCGGGACGTCCTACTTGCCGATCATGTGCAGTCTCGTATTCACATCTGTCATGTCACAACGTCGGGTGGTGTCGACATTATTCGGTGGGCAAAGGCCAGAGGAATTCAAGTAACGGCCGAGGTCACCCCACACCATTTGTTGCTTACTGATGAATTGGCTTCATCCTTTGATCCGATATACAAAGTGAACCCGCCACTTCGCACGCAAAAGGATGTAATGGCACTTCGTGAAGGATTGGCAGATGGCACGATAGATATCGTGGCTACTGACCATGCTCCTCATCCAGCAGAGGATAAAGAATGCGAATGGCAGGCAGCTGCATTCGGAATGCTCGGTCTAGAGACTGCCTTCTCAATCGTTCAGGCCACGATGATTGCCACCGAAATGATGTCGTGGAACGATTTAGCGGATCGAATGTCAACGCGTCCGGCAAAAATTGCTGGTTACTCCGAACACGGACAAATGCTCAAGGTCGGATCAAGGGCGCATCTTGCCATTGTTAACCCAGAAAAAACCTGGCGGGTAGACCGTGATTTGATGGCTTCTCGTAGTAGAAATACTCCCTACCATGGGATGGAATTTCCCGGTTCGGTGGTATCGACTTTTTTCAGGGGCGTACCGACTGTCCTTGATTCGAAGTTGGTGGGGTCAAGCTATGGTTCCTAAGGCGTATCTCGTTCTTGATGATGGAAGAATATTTGAAGGTAGAAGTTGGGGAGCTACTGGCAAAACATTCGGAGAGGCGGTCTTTGCCACTGGGATGACGGGGTACCAAGAGACACTGACCGATCCTTCTTACCACAAGCAAGTAGTCACAATGACAGCTCCCCATATCGGTAACACCGGCGTGAACTTCGAAGACAATGAGTCTCACAAAATATGGGTAGCCGGTTTTGCAGTCCGAAATCCTTCCGCAATTACCAGCAACTGGAGAAGTTCGGGCGGCCTTGAAGAAGAACTCGTCGCGCAAGGTATCGTCTGCATTCAAGGAATTGATACGCGTGCCTTGACACGCCATCTTCGTGATCGCGGTGCTATGAGGGTAGGCATATTCTCGGATTTGAATATGTCACGCGAAGAGATGGTCATAGAAGTTCGGAAAAGTCCGTCCATGACCGGGGCTCATTTAGTAGCAGCTGTCTCCACTCTCAAACCGTATGTGGTGCCGGCGGTAGGTGAGAAGCGATTCACGGTCGCAGCTCTAGACCTAGGTATCAAATATTCAACTCCCAGACTTCTGGCAGAAAGAGGCGTTGAGGTTCATGTACTTCCCTACGACACGACTTTTGCAACGATTCAGGAGATGGCACCCGATGGTGTCTTCCTCTCCAATGGTCCAGGAGACCCCGCCACGATGAATGCGGTAGTCGATCTCGTGCGTTCACTCCTCACAGCCGAAGTACCAATATTCGGGATTTGCTTTGGCCATCAAATCCTTGGTCGAGCACTCGGATTCACTACTTACAAACTCCAATTCGGACACCGCGGCATTAATCAACCCGTACTGGATAAGACCACTGGCAAAGTGGAAATTACTGCTCAGAATCACGGTTTCGCCCTGCAAGCCCCCGTCGATGACACATTTTCTACGGTTTATGGACCAGGGGAAGTAAGTCACATCAGTTTGAATGACGGGGTGGTTGAAGGAATTCGAATGCTGGAAATACCTGCTTTTAGCGTTCAATACCACCCTGAGGCAGCGGCCGGACCACATGATGCCGCATATTTATTTGACCGATTCATCGAGATGATGTCCACGGAACGAGTCGATGCCTGATGCCATTGGATACCTCTATAAAAAGTGTTCTAGTTATTGGTAGCGGCCCAATTGTTATCGGTCAGGCCTGCGAATTTGACTATTCGGGAACACAGGCTTGCCGCGTCTTACGGGCGGAGGGAATTCGAGTCGTACTCGTAAATTCCAATCCGGCAACTATCATGACGGATCCCGAATTTGCTGATGCCACCTATATCGAACCAATAACAACGCATTATCTCGAGAAAATTATCGATATCGAGCGGCCAGACGCACTTCTTGCGACCCTCGGAGGTCAAACTGCTCTCAATGCGGCAATGGCCCTTCACGAACAAGGGATTCTGGAAAAATATAGTGTAAAACTCATCGGTGCCGATGTCGCGGCCATACAAAGAGGTGAGAACCGTGAGCTGTTTCGTGGCATTGTAGAAAAAGTGGGAGGGGAGTCGGCGCAGTCATTCATCTGCCACAACCTTGATGATTGTTATGCGGCCGCAGAACTTCTTAATTACCCGGTCATTGTCCGTCCTTCATTCACGATGGGTGGACTTGGCTCGGGAATCGCCTTTGACTCTGCGCAACTTCATCAAATCGCGGGAGCTGGACTTCGGCATAGTCCGACGTCGGAAGTTTTGATTGAAGAGTCAATTCTAGGTTGGAAAGAATTCGAACTCGAGGTAATGCGCGATCACAGTGACAATGTTGTGATCGTGTGCGGAATCGAAAATGTAGATCCCATGGGTGTGCACACGGGAGATTCAATCACCGTCGCGCCGGCAATGACCTTAACGGATGTGGAATATCAGAAACTGCGTGATCTGTCGTTGAAAATTGTTCGTGAAGTAGGCGTCGATACGGGAGGCTGCAACATTCAGTTTGCGATAAACCCGGAAACTGGCCGCATCATCGTCATCGAAATGAATCCGCGGGTCTCCCGATCCAGCGCACTGGCATCAAAGGCAACTGGTTTTCCAATCGCGAAGATCGCTACCAAGTTGGCAATTGGTTACACGCTCAACGAAATACAGAACGACATCACCAAGGTAACACCAGCATCGTTTGAGCCGACGTTGGACTATGTCGTTGTGAAGATCCCTCGCTTTGCTTTCGAGAAGTTTCCCGACGCCGATCCCCGCCTCACCACGACGATGAAAAGTGTCGGTGAGGCCATGGCGATCGGACGTTCTTTTCCAGAGGCGTTGCAGAAAGCGTTACGATCCCTCGAGCGCAAAGAGGCTCCGTTCACATGGCCAAACGAAAGGTCCGAGAGCGTCAAAGCTGCACTACTTTCTTCAATGGAAATCCCAACTGAATATCGCATCAAGGAAGTTCAACAGGCGCTCTGGTTGGGTGCCACGGTTGAGGAAGTGTACTCCGCTACCAAGATCGATCGTTGGTACCTGAATCAGATTTGCATTATTAATCAAAAAGCGGAGGAGATTGCGGCTCCCGGTGAGTTGAGCGATGATTTACTCAAGTCGGCAAAGCAATTGGGCTTCTCTGATCTCCAGATTGCAGATTTACGCGGAGTCACCGAAGAGGATGTGAGAAGGCAACGCCACCACCTCAACATTCGCCCAGTTTACAAAACTGTGGATACTTGCGCAGCAGAATTTGAAGCCTTCACGCCCTACCACTACTCGAGTTACGAGGAGGAAACGGAAGTGCGGCCTCGTACCAAGCCAGCTGTGATCATTTTAGGTAGTGGGCCAAATCGAATTGGTCAAGGAATTGAGTTTGATTATTCCTGCGTTCATGCCTCATTTGAACTTCACAAACAAGACTACGAAACAATCATGGTCAACTGCAATCCGGAGACGGTTTCCACGGACTATGACACGAGTGATCGACTTTATTTTGAACCTCTCACTCTCGAAGATGTTCTGGAAATAGTTCATGCAGAGATACAGGCTGGCCCAGTACTTGGCGTCATTACCCAGTTGGGCGGTCAGACACCTTTGGGCCTAGCGGCCGCGCTAAAGGCCGCTGGTGTAACAATTCTGGGAACCAGCCCAGAGGCAATAAATTTGGCAGAGGATCGGGGTGCTTTCGGTCTGGTTCTGGAAAAGATAGGGCTAACGGCTCCGTCCTTTGGGATGGCCTCATCCCAACAAGAGGCACGCGAAATCGCACATCGCATCGGTTATCCAGTTCTGGTTCGCCCATCCTTCGTCTTGGGCGGACGTGGCATGGAGATTGTCTATGACGATGCCTCACTTGGAGGATTTATTTCGCGCGCCACCGATATAACTCCCGATCACCCTGTTCTGGTTGACCGATTCTTGGATTCAGCAATTGAAATTGATGTCGATGCCCTCTTCGATGGAGATGAGTTATTTCTCGGTGGGGTAATGGAGCACATTGAAGAGGCCGGAGTGCACTCTGGTGATAGTGCCTGCGTAATTCCGTCGATGACACTGACTCCGACCCAACTTAGCGAGATAAGAGAGGCCACGGAGAAGATCGCCCGTGGTGTCGGTGTTATTGGATTGTTAAACATTCAATTCGCTTTGGCCGAGAGCGTTCTCTATGTACTTGAAGCTAACCCGCGCGCTTCTCGAACTGTGCCCTTCGTGAGCAAGGCAACGGGTGTGCCGTTGGCAAAGGCCGCTGCACGTCTTGCCCTGGGGGCCTCTATAGCGCAATTGCGCCAAGACGGTCTTCTCCCATCACATGGTGACGGGGTGGCAAAAGGCGTTTCGGTAAAGGAAGCGGTTCTGCCTTGGAATAGATTTAGGCGCACCGATGGTCGTGGCGTCGATGCAGTGCTAGGCCCGGAGATGCGTTCAACGGGTGAAGTAATGGGCATTGCCGAAACTTTCGGCGAAAGTTATTCAAAGTCACAAATTGCAGCTTTTGGTCCTCTTCCAAAGTCGGGACATGTTTTCATATCCCTTGCTGGTAAAGACAAAGCGGCTGGCGTCGAACCTTCTAGGGCATTGGTGGCAATGGGCTTTGGGCTGATTGCTACTGCCGGGACATCGAAATATTTGGCCGAACATGGCATCACCACTGGCATGGTGCGTAAGAATTCGGAGGGGCCCGGCCTATTCGGAGAGCGCACAGCCGTTGACCTCATTTCATCGGGAAGTGTTGATCTTGTCATTAACACACCAGTGGGACGCGGAACGCGCCAAGATGGATGGCTCATCCGCACGGCGGCAGTTCAACGATCGATTCCTTGCATTACAACGACAGCCGGTTTCATTGCAGCAGTATCTGGCATTAAATCATTACAAAAAGGCGAATTCAGTGTCTGCCCGCTACAGGATTGGTTAGCGCTCTAATGAACACGATAAACCGGCATGCAGAGCAGGTAACTGCCACGATTGTAGGCAATAAGCGCATCGGTCAATATCACCAGATTCTCCTCAATATCGGAGAAGTCGTTGCGAAATGTCGTCCGGGAAATTTCGTGGCGATTAGCGTAGGTGGAGCGAATTCCGGATTGATTTTGCGAAGAGCTTTCGCAATTTCGCGCGTGTCGCATCGCAGTGATAAAGGCGACGGGACAATGGAGTTGATCATTGCGCCCTATGGATCGGGAAGCAAGTGGTTGTGTGGCCAGATTGAAGGTTCAAGTCTTGATCTCGTGGTGCCATTGGGAACAGCATTTGGAATACCAACCGAGCCAGCACAAGCACTCCTCATAGGCGGGGGATACGGCTCGGCCCCCTTATTTGGATTGGCTGAAGTGCTGAAATCTCGTGGTTGCCGCGTCGACATGATTTTGGGCGCAAGTACTGCGTCGAAAATCTACGCTCCGATTGAGGGAAAGCGCTCAGTTAACTCCCTGAAAATCTACACTGAGGATGGAAGCACAGGAATTCTGGGAAAAGTCACTGACCCAATTGGCGCACTCATTCGAGATGGACTTGTTGATGTCATATATTCCTGCGGTCCGATGGGGATGCTAGCTGCGATTTCAAAGATCTCCAACGACGCTGACATCGTTCATCAATGTGCAGTAGAAGAATCCATGGCATGCGGAATCGGGGTATGCATGACTTGTGTACTCCCTGTCGAAAATGGTGAGGGCGAGGTTGCAATGCTGCGGTCTTGCATTGATGGCCCAGTTATGGATGGGGCACGAGTGCGTTGGGATGAAGTAGGAAGGCTGGCGAAATAGCCCATGGTTGACTTTGATTATTCGACTACTTTGGGACCGGCTTGGTTCCCTACCCCATTGTTTACGGCGAGTGGCTGCGCAAGTTCGGGCAAAGAACTTTCGCAATTCTTCTCGTTGAGTGATATCGGCGCAGTAGTTACTAAGTCGATCATGCTTAGGGCGCGCCCAGGCCGCCCGACGCCAAGAATGGCCGAAACTCCCAGCGGAATGCTCAATTCAATCGGATTGCAGGGTCCGGGAATTGATGCGTTCCTTTCCTATGATATTCCTTGGTTGGTACAACAGAACGCACGCGTCATAGTCTCGATAGCTGGAGAAAATGTCGATGAGTATTCCGTTCTGGCACGCAAACTCCGCTCGGTGCAGGGGATATCTGCCGTTGAAGTTAATATCTCCTGTCCAAACGTCGAGAACCGTGGTCTCGTTTTCGCATGCGATCCGAACGCGTCGCGGGCAGTAGTCGATGGAGTTCGACGCACCTTGGGAGGTGACCTCCCGATCATCGTTAAGCTTTCCGCCGATGTAACTGACATTGTTGAGATTGCCAAAGGTGTGATTGAAGCAGGTGCTGATGCTCTGTCACTGATTAACACTGTCCTAGGAATGATGATAAATGCGGACACCATGCGACCCCACTTGGCTGGAAAGACCGGTGGCTTGTCCGGACCGGCCATCCGTCCCGTTGCGGTCCGCGCGATTTATCAAGTGCACCAAGCATTTCCGAAGATTCCAATTCTTGGTATGGGCGGTGTCCGTTGCGGACGAGATGCGTTCGAGTTGGTTTTGGCAGGGTCGAGTGGGGTATCTGTTGGCACCGCGACTTTTGCCAATCCAAAGGCAGTTCTCAATGTGCAGAACGAACTACGCGAAATTTTAGTTCAGAAAGGTTTCGCATCATTAAAGGAAGCGGTGGGATTTGCTCACCGCGCTGAATAGACGAGAAAGGGTTGTAACCCATGGCTGATAAAGCTCCAATTTTCCTGGCCGTTGATACTTCGGATTTGGCTGTGGCGCAAACGTGGGTGGAAGCAACGCGAGATCTAGTTACCGGTTATAAATTGGGTCTAGAGTTCTTTTGTTCTTTTGGAAGTGAAGGTGTTCGACGACTGGGCGATTCCACGGACGGTGATCTTTTTCTTGACCTGAAATTGCACGACATTCCAAATACTGTGGCGGGAGCGACGCGAGAGGTCGTTTGGCTAAAGCCTAGATTCTTGACGGTTCACGCTTGTGGAGGTCAAGCCATGGTTTCCGCAGCAGTAAAAGAGGGCCAAGATATCGAAATTGCTGCGGTGACCGTACTCACTTCCCTTGGTTCCAAGGAATTATCGGAAATTGGCTTTGAGAGGAGTGCAATTGATACCGCAGTTAGATTGGCCCTTTTAGCGAAGGCCGCTGGAGCTCGTGCGATCATTTGTTCGCCGTTAGAAATCGGTGCAATGAGAGAGGCTGTTGGCCCAGAACTTTCTATAATTACCCCTGGCATTCGTCCCATCGTGGCGGCCGAACATGATGATCAGCAGCGAACCATGGATCCAAAGAGCGCGATAGCGGCAGGGGCTTCATATTTGGTAATTGGGCGCCCCATTACGAGTGCGTGGGCGAATGGGCCAACCGCATTGCGAGATCGTGCCGCGGAAATTTCTGCGCAACTTAATTAAATCCGCGGATACAGGTAGATTGTCGCTATGCCCGTGCCTCCCGCTCTCACTCCCGAACAGCGGGCGAATGCGCTTATTAAGGCGGCACATTCACGGCGTGCCCGTGCTGATGTCAAGGCTAAAGTTAAAGCCGGGCTCTTGGGAATATCCGATGTACTTATCCTGGCCAAGACCGATGAGGCTATCGCAAAAATGCGGGTCAGCGAATTACTGGAATCTCTACCGGGAGTTGGAAAGATCCGAGCGGCCGCGATCATGGAACGGATGTCAATTTCTGCTCCTAGGAGAATTCAAGGTTTAGGGATTCACCAACGTACCGACCTGATTACGCAATTTAAGCCACTGGATCACCGAGGCAGACTTTTAGTGCTATCTGGACCCGGTGGCGTCGGCAAAAGCACGGTGGCATCGCATCTGCGAAAGGTGCACGATAATTTTTGGGTCAGCATCTCAGCGACAACTCGAAACCCGAGAGAATCGGAGAAAGAGGGGATCGATTATTTCTTTATTAGTGAGGCGGAATTTGATCGCAAAATAGCGCAAGATGAATTCCTGGAATGGGCACAATTTGCCGGGGCTAGATATGGAACTTTACAGGAGGGAGTGGAGGAAGCACTGGCTCGTGGGAAAAACGTATTATTGGAAATTGAAATTGAAGGGGCCAGACAAGTGAGAAGCCACAGTCGCGAAGCCATACTGGTTTTCCTAGAACCGCCAAGTTGGGAGGAGTTGGTATCTCGATTGGAGGCAAGGGGCTCAGACTCCCCAGAACGACGCTCCCATAGGCTTGAATTGGCAACCCTTGAGATGGCCGCGGCTAAGGAATTCGATGTCGTCATAGTAAATGACCAGGTCGAGAAGGTGGTCGAGGCACTGGTATCCTTAGCCTCCTAATATTGCCATATTGGATTAATCTAGACCGACTTTTTAAGGGGCTTTAATGGACGGCATTACCAATCCGCCGATTGACGAATTACTGGATAAAGCTGGATCAAAATACAGCTTGGTCCTTTATGCGGCCAAGCGAGCCCGACAGATCAACGCCTATTACTCTCAATTGGGTGAGGGCCTCTTGGAATACGTAGGCCCGCTCGTTGAAACCTATGTTCACGAGAAGCCGCTCTCGATTGCCCTTCGCGAAATTAACGAGGGCCTGTTGACGATCGAAAACCTCGAACCAACCGCTTAAATCTGGCGAAACTCAGATGTCAGCGTCGGGCAGAGAGATCATTCTCGGCATTGGCGGCGGAATTGCAGCATATAAATCCTGTGATCTTCTTCGCAGGCTTAAGGACCTTGGTTTTCTCATCACCGTGGTTCCAACTCCGGCCTCACTTAATTTTGTAGGAACCACAACTTGGGAAGCTCTCTCTGGGCGTGCCGTGCTCACGCACGTCTGGCAGGACGTGGCCTCTGTGGCGCATATCAATTTGGCCAATAACGCTGACTACATATTGATTGGGCCGGCCACGGCAGATCTGATCGCCAGGATGGCCCAAGGGAGGGCTGAGGATTTACTAACCAATATCGTTTTGGCAAGCGGGGCACCAAAATTAGTTGTTCCAGCGATGCACCCCAAAATGTGGCTCAATCCGGCGACGATGGCCAACGTTGAAATTCTGCGCAGTCGCGGTTTCATCGTTATGGAGCCAGAGTTCGGACGACTCACAGGTTCAGATATCGGGCAGGGGAGATTTCCGGAAACTTCGACAATCTTGGATCAATTCCAGGAGATCGTGGGGTGGAATGCCGACCTACTCGGTCGCAATATTTTGGTTACGGCCGGCGGGACAAGAGAGCCGATTGACCCGATCCGCTTCATAGGAAACCGATCATCGGGTAAACAAGGCTACGCCATGGCCCAAGCGGCCATCATTAGAGGCGCGCACGTTCAAATGATCGCTGCCAATTGTGACCTTCCAGATATCGAAGGAGTTGAGATCACTCGGGTAGAAACAACGGCCGAGATGGCACTGGCTTTGGATAAGTTGTTTCCAGATTGTGATGCTCTCATTATGTGCGCAGCAGTTGCAGATGCCAAGCCAGTGCGCCAGAGTCGCCAAAAAATTAAGAAAACAGAATTGCAGAGCATCGAATTGGAAGCAAACCCAGATCTTTTAGCCCAACTTTCGGCTAAAAAGAAGCCTGCGCAGGTGCTTGCCGGTTTTGCCGCTGAAACTCAATCTCATTTGGAAAACGCTTCAAAAAAGTTGTTAGGCAAGAATTTAGATTTGATCTATGTCAATGATGTCTCTGGCGGGGCCATATTTGGTAGTGATATGACGCGCGGGACGATCATCACGCGAGACGGAGCAACCATTATAGTCTCAGAGGCAACCAAGGACACCCTGGCCAACGTATTACTTGATCAGGTCAATTATCGGTTAAGTTTGGCCAATGTCTAAGCGCCTATTTACTTCTGAATCTGTTACCGAAGGTCACCCCGATAAGATCGCCGATCAAATCTCGGATTCCATTTTAGATTCTCTTCTCAGTCAAGATCCCAAAAGCCGCGTAGCGATTGAAACCCTGATAACCACCGGGCAGGTACATGTTGCAGGCGAGGTCACGACCGACGGATACGCCGACGTCATGGGCATCGTCCGAGATACTGTATTGGGAATTGGATATGACTCATCCGAGAAAGGCTTCGACGGTAATACCTGCGGGGTTTCGATCTCCATCGGGCAGCAATCTCAAGACATTGCCCAGGGCGTGGATGACGCCTATGAGAATCGGGTTTCCTCATCAGTTGATCCGTTAGATCTGCAAGGTGCGGGAGATCAGGGGCTGATGTTTGGTTACGCCTGCGATGACACGAAAGAATTGATGCCGTTGCCTATCGCGCTTGCCCATAAACTTGCGCAACGACTTGCCCAGGTTCGAAAAAGCGGAGACCTCTACTTCCTTCGCCCAGATGGCAAAACTCAAGTGACTATCGAGTACGACGGAGATAAGGCTGTCGCATTAAATACGGTGGTTATCTCGAGTCAGCACTCACCAGATATTGACGTCGTAGGCAGACTCACACCAGACATCATCTCCCAAGTTATCGATCCAGTGTTGGAGGAAGTTGAACTCTCTCGCAAAGATCTGCGCGTACTGATTAATCCAACGGGCCGCTTTGTCATTGGAGGACCAATGGGAGATGCCGGACTCACGGGTCGTAAGATCATTGTTGACACTTATGGGGGCATGGCACGTCACGGCGGAGGCGCTTTCAGTGGTAAAGATCCTTCAAAAGTGGATCGTTCTGCTGCATACGCCATGCGATGGGTGGCCAAAAATGTTGTTGCCGCGGGCCTAGCGAGGCGATGTGAAGTTCAAGTTGCCTATGCGATAGGTACTGCACAGCCCGTTGGACTTTTCGTGGAAACTTTTGCCACCGAAACCGTGCCAGTTGACCGAATTCAAGACGCCGTGCAAGCCACCTTTGATTTAAGGCCTGCTGCGATCATCCGCGACCTAGATTTACTACGTCCGATTTACGCACTCACCAGCGCGTATGGGCATTTCGGAAGAGAGTTGCCAGAATTCACTTGGGAGGCGACGAATCGAGTGGAAGCTCTTCGCGCCGCGATTCACTAATTTAATTCGGTGGTTACGCCACGCCCTTTGAAACTCAAGGCACAGGCAGGTTCCTTTGGTAAAAGAAGCGTTGCAAAAGTATTGCCGATTGCGCGGGTCTGGGTTGATACCGGAGTGTTTCATCTAGACACTCCCTATGACTACTGGGTTCCCGAAGAGTTTTCTCAGATCGCCACTGTTGGAACGCGCGTGCAGGTCGAGTTTGGGAGCTCTCCTGCCGAGGGCATCATTGTCGAACGAACCCCATCTTCGTCAAACACCGGCAATCTCAAGCAGATACTCAAAGTGCCATCACCTACGGCCGTGGCAACTGCGCAAACTTTGGAACTATTTGCCTTGGTTGCCAAGCGATGGGCGGGCGCTCCTTATGATGTTATTCGAAGCGCCATTCCACCTCGAGTCGCCTCCGTGGATAAGGAGCCAGTGGCCGCACATATCAAATCCCGCGTCAACTCACCATCCGTATTCTTTCATTCCAAAAATTTACTTCAGAGGAATATCCGCGCGTTTTGGGCCTTACCGCCTGAGATCCCCCGACAACGGTTAGCAGCAGAACTCATTGCAGCCAGATCCGCCTTGGGGCAAGTACTCGTAATTGCTCCAGATGAGCGAGAACTCGATGCGATTGAAGATGAGTTGGTTTCCTTTCTCCCACCGCAATCTATTGTCCGCCTTGACGGTGGCCTTTCGCGAAGTGATCGATACCGAAATTTCCTTCGTGTTCTCAGAGACGAAGCAGAAGTCATCCTTGGCTTACGAGGGGCCATTTTTGCCCCACTTACTGATGGAGTCACTATCATCGTGTTGGGGGAGTCCGCGCAGTCGCTATACGAACCGCGTGCTCCTGGCTGGAACGCTCGAGATGTGGCTCTCCTTCGGTCCGGTGAAAAGAAGGTGAATTTAATTTTGGTTGGGTACTCACCTTCACTCGAGGTGGGACGATTAATCGAAGCAAAATGGCTCACTCACATATCATCTAAGACGAGAAAGAATGTTGTCGCGATGGCACCGAGCATGGGCGAACTTGTCCCCAGCAACGCTTTCCCCATTATTCGAAAAGCCCTGAAGGAGGGTCCAGTTTTAGTTTTGGTTCCGAGGAAGGGGTACGGCAATTGTGTTATGTGCAATAAGTGCCGAAATGTCGCGCTCTGCACCTGTGGGGGACGACTCGAACTAGGCGGAGCAAATGAAAGTCCACAATGTGTTCTCTGTCGGACTTCCCACCTGGGATGGAAGTGCAGATGGTGCCAGAGTAGTGACATATATCTTGCTTCACGGGGTATTGATCGCTTTGCTGAAGAAATCGGGCGATCCTTTCCGAATGTACCGATCATTAATTCGTCCGGCGAACACATTGCGGAATCGGTCCCGATTTCGCCTTGTCTGGTCATTGCGACACCTGGGGCGCAGCCAAAAAATTATGCAGGGTATGCCGCCGTTGCGCTTCTAGAAGCATTGCGATTTTTTAGTCACAGCGAAATGAGATCGACCGAGAATTCACGTGAGGTCTTCTTCCAGAGCGCAGGCATGGCAACCTCTTTGGGCACGACGTTTGTATCCTTGAATTCGGCACATCCTATCGTCGCCGCCCTTACTCGCTGGGACGCTACTCCGATGGTCCGAGCAGAACTCCGGGAAAGAGAAGAGCTGAATTTTCCACCATATTTTCGCTTCATATGTCTGGATGTTGATACGAAGGATGCAACAAGACTGCACGAAGGTTTAGTCCAAGCTAAGCAAGACAAGCGCTTGGACGTGCATGTTCAGATCAGTGGCCCTCATGAGAGATTAAATGAGAAGTCGAGAATTATTCTTTCTGCTGCGGTGGTCAGCGCCTCGTCAATGGTCAATTTTGTCCACGAGTTGCAGCGACATCGATCAATATCACGTAAAACTCCTTTCACAATTCGAGTCGATCCGTATTCTCTTACCTAGTTGCTAGACTTGCTCTGTGCCTATTCAACCCATCCGCCTCTTCGGTGATCCAGTACTACTCACCCCATCTGTTAACGTCGTTGATTTTGACAAAGAGTTGCGGACACTGGTGGCCGATCTCACTGAGACGATGTTGGATGCGCCGGGCGCTGGATTGGCCGCGCCCCAAATAGGGGTGCCGTTGCGCGTTTTTGTATGGGACATTGACGAAGCCTTAGGCCATCTCATCAATCCGAGCCTGGATCTCAGCGAAGACCTACAGAACGGGGAAGAAGGCTGTCTTTCCTTCCCAGAACTTCGCTATGACACCCCAAGGGCCATGCGTGTGGTGGCTAAAGGTTGGAATATGTACGGCGAGCCAGTCACAGTGGAAGGCAGCGAACTTCTGGCACGAGCGCTTCAGCATGAAAGCGATCATCTCGATGGAGTTCTCTTTATTGATCGTCTCTCAAAGGAGAATCGTAAGAGGGCGATGAAGGAAATACGAGAATCGGTATGGTTCGGCCTAGCCACCGATTCTGGTTTGAATCCGGGAATCAAAGTTTCGCCCCATTACACCTTCGGCAAGGGCCTTTAATGCGGGTGAGCGTGGCGGCGACACCGCCCGCGGCTATTCCGGCTTTAGATTGGTTACTTAATTCTGCCCATGAACTTTCTTCGGTATTTACAAGGCCAGACAGGCCAGTTGGTCGAGGGCAAGTATCGAAAGAATCCATCGTTGCCAGTTGGGCGAGGACACATGAGATCGAGTGTCTGAAGCCGATTGCCTCCGGTGATCTGCTGGAATCACTAAAGTGGACCGATCTCGTTATAACAATTGGATATGGCGTCATACTCCCAGCGAATATTCTTTCGCTACCGCGCCATGGATTTATCAATCTTCATTTTTCGCTTCTGCCTGCCTGGCGGGGAGCAGCACCTGTCCAAAGATCGATATTGGAAGGAGACCAAATTTCGGGTCTCACAGTTTTTGCTTTGGATTCAGGGGTGGACACCGGTCCGATTTACGTTCAACACGTGATGCCAATAGATCCATATGAAAATGCCGGGGACCTTTTGATGCGTATGGCAGAAGTTGGCCCGGAAGTGCTCTCTCAATGCCTGAGTTTGATTGAAGCAGGAACGTTGCCAAAAATTCAGCCCTTGAATGGCGCAAGTTACGCCGCAAAAGTGACCAAGAGCGACGCGCGAATTGATTGGCGAAGGAGCGCAATCTCTGTTCACCGGCAGATAAGAGCGTTCACTCCAGAGCCCGGCACATGGACAATTTGGCGAAAATCCACGCTACAGGTCAGTCGAGCACGCCCCTTCCCAATGACTTATGAATTGCCTCCCGGGACTATTGTGAATGAAAATGGAAATCTCATCGTCGGCTGCGGTGAAGGCAGCGCCATAATTATTGAGGAAGTGATCCCAGCGGGAAAGAAAATGATGTCGGCAAGAAATTGGGTAAATGGCGCGCGACTTGTAATGGGCGATTGTTTTGTCTAATTCGGGTAACACTTTCCGCAAGCCCCGGCCAGATGCTTCCCGCATGATGGCTTTTGAAATTCTTACTCAGGTCAATAGATATGATGCATATTCAAATTTATTGCTTCCTAAGAAGTTGGGGGAGAGTACCCTTGAGCGGCGCGATAAGGGTTTCGTTACCGAGTTGGTATACGGAACCCTGCGAATGCAAGGCCGTCACGATTGGATCCTTTCGCACGTGAGTGACCGCGCCTGGATCACGGTTGACGCAGGAATCGTTGATATAGCAAGACTTGGCGTACACCAGCTCTTTGAGATGCGAGTTCCGAGTCATGCCGCGGTATCTGCGACGGTGGAATTAGCGAGAAAATTCTTAGGTGAATCAAAAGCGACCTACGTAAATGCACTTCTGCGCAAGGTGAGCGCACGTCCGTTGGATGCGTGGCTGGATCTTATCGATACAATCGATGATCCAACGCAACGCTTAGCGATCAAGTATTCGCATCCAGAGTGGATTGTGTCTGCTTATTTTGATTTACTTAAGACAGAGTCCGAAGTTATTGCAGCACTTGATGCAAATAATGTCCCAGCCTCTCCCACGCTAGTGTCGTGGCCCGGTCGCTCTACGCAGAGCGAGCTAGTCGCACTGGGCGGCACTGCTACCCGTTACTCTCCATTCGGGGCGACATCGGTGGATATTCCCTCTGAGATTGGATTGATTCGCGAGAGACGGGCTGGAATTCAAGATGAAGGATCCCAGTTGGTGGTCTCTGTCTTTACCCAAGCGGCAATAGATCAGCGCTCCTGGCTCGATCTATGCGCAGGCCCAGGCGGCAAGGCAGCCCTTATCTCTAGCCTTGCCTTGGTCAAAGGCACGGAATTCGTGGCGAATGAGATTTCGCCGGCACGAGCCCGCCTCGTCGAACAAGTTCTCGCAAGTGGGGTTGTCTGGGTCGATGACGCAAGAGCGATCTCCGAAAGAGGGAGAACTTTTGGTGCCGTGCTTGCGGATGTGCCTTGCACTGGAATTGGTGCCCTGCGTCGCAGGCCTGAAGTTCGCTGGCGACGCAAGCCCTCTGACTTGTCAGGACTTACTAAATTGCAAGCCGAAATACTTGACAGCGCTTTTTCGCTGGTGGAAGTCGGAGGCGTGGTGGGATATGCAACCTGTTCACCTCATCTGGCAGAGACCAAAGTGCAAGTGAATTCGGCCCTGAAACGTCATTCTAATATGCGCCTCATTCCAATAACTTCGTTCTTGCCACCAAGTCTTGAAAACGCAGTGGTAAATGATTGCATGCAACTTTGGACTCATCGGCATGGCACGGACGCTATGTTTCTTGCCCTGTTTGAGCGTATTTCGTAGCTTCAGATAGCATTCGTTCATGTCACGAGAAGTGCGAATTACTCCGAGTATTCTCAATGCGAATTTCGCGGACTTATCAGGTGAGATTAGACGAATTGCTGCAGTCTCTGATCTCGTGCACTTGGACATCATGGACAATCAGTTTGTACCCAATTTTACCTTCGATTTCGCGGCGGCCAGAAAGATCGTGCAAGAAAGCGTGCTACCGGTGGACGCGCACCTAATGGTATTGGACGCGGACTCCATTGGCCCGCAGTACGCACAGATCGGGTGCACGAGTGTCACGGTCCACGTGGAAGCCACAAAGGATATTTCCCGGACACTCAAAAACATCCGAGGCGAAGGTGCGAGAGCTGGCTTGGCCGTAAAGCCCGCTACGGAGATTTCTGACTACGCTGATTTCACAGAGTTGGCTGATCTGTTCCTCATCATGACGGTCGAACCAGGATTTGGTGGACAAAGTTTTATGTTTGATATGGTCGGGAAAATTCAACGAGCCCGTAAAATCATTGGTAATCGTCCGATCTGGCTACAAGTGGATGGCGGAATCTCTGCGCAAACAATCGAGATAGCAACGGCTGCGGGTGCCGATACCTTCGTGGCTGGCAGCGCGGTCTTCAAATCTCAAGACCCAGCCCAGATGGTCGCTAAATTGCGTCAATTAGCACAGTCTGTGCCAGAATAGACCCACGTTGTTCCGGGGGTCGGTGTAAATCCGAACCGGCGGTGAAAGTCCGCGACCCGACCACATCCAGTGGTCGGTTGACTTGGCGAAACTCCAAGACCGACAGTTAAAGTCTGGATAAAGGGACAAAAGTATGGGTTGGCTTTTCACTTGCCCCTGCTTTGTGTTTGCCCCCTCCTATTTTTCTACGGGAGGATTTTTTTATGTCAATTATCAACTGGCTCTTTGACGCACAGATTCACTTCGGTTCCAAAGCCATTCTTTGGCGAGAAGTTATTGGAAATATATTTGGACTCGCTAGCGCCGTACTTGGAATGCGACGGAAAATGTGGACGTGGCCGATTGGAATTATCGGCAACATCCTGCTTTTCACAGTATTTCTGGGTGCAGTATTTCATGCGCCTCAAAATAAGGATCTTTACGGACAGGCAGGACGCCAGATTCTCTTTATGAGTTTGGCGGTTTATGGCTGGTATCGATGGATGCAGAAAGACAGCACTGGCTCTTCCAAGACAATAATTCCGCGCTGGTCCACGGCCAGTGAACGGATGCAGATCATCCCTGTGACTGTGGTTTTCTTCATCGCCTCCTATTTCATTCTCAAGGCGCTCGGTTCTTGGGGTCCGCTCGCGGATGCCTGGATATTTACCGGCTCCGCCCTAGCCACTTATGGCCTGGCGCGAGGTTACGTCGAGTTTTGGCTGGTGTGGATTGCTGTCGATGCTGTGGGTGTGCCCCTTCTTGTAAAGGCCGGGTATTACCCTTCGGCAATTCTTTACGCGATCTATGGGGCATTCGTCACGTGGGGATTTATCTCGTGGGTGAAGATTGCCAAAAAGGAAAAAATTCTCGTCTAAGTAGTTCCTTTGCCTTTAATATGCGTCAAGGCACCTTGTTACACCAGTAAACTTTGGCCATGAAATCCTTCGATGAACTCTGGACGGAGTTGCTCTTAATCCAGATCGAGCGACCCGCCAACTCGGGAACAGTCGCGGCCCTTGATCGGGGAGTCCACGCAATTGGCAAGAAAGTGCTGGAAGAAGCCGGAGAAGTCTGGCTTGCTGCCGAGCATGAAGGTGATGAACAACTTGCGCAAGAGATCAGTCAGTTGCTCTACCACGTGCAAACTTTGATGTTGGCAAGAGGGCTTACCCTCGAAAACGTTTACCGATATCTCTAGGGGGAATGCCGTGTTACGAATTGCGGTTCCAAACAAAGGTTCACTCTCTGATGCCGCATCTGAAGTACTGCAGGAAGCGGGCTATCGCCAACGATCCGATGCCCGTGATTTAGTTCTGGCCGATCCAGATAACGGAGTTGAGTTCTATTATCTTCGGCCGCGAGATATTGCGGTCTATGTGGGCTCGGGCGAACTTGAGGCGGGAATAACCGGGCGAGATCTCTTGATTGACTCGGGAGCGCCGGCCCAAGAAATCCTTGAATTGGGTTTCGGCGGATCTACTTTTCGTTTTGCTGGAAGTGTTGGACGAGATTGGAGCTTGGCTGATGTAAATGGAAAGCGTGTGGCCACCTCATATCCTGGACTGGTCGAAGATTATCTTTTCAAATCGGGAATTGATGCTTCGGTAGTGCGACTCGACGGAGCTGTTGAGAGTAGTGTGCGATTGGGCGTCGCTGATGTCATCGCGGATGTAGTGAGCACTGGAAACACCCTACGTCAGGCAGGACTGGCAATCTTTGGCGAGCCCATTCTGACCAGCGAAGCCGTTCTTATCCAACGCAGGGGCGCGGTGCTTGCTCCTGGCTTGGAGATCCTCATTCGTCGATTACAGGGTGTGATTATTGCTAGGCGTTATGTACTCCTGGATTACGATGTTCCCAAAGAATTCGTAGAAAGGGCTTGCGCGATAACACCTGGCCTGGAGTCTCCCACAATTTCACCGCTTCAAAAAAACGATTGGGTCGCAGTACGCGCGATGGTTCTGAAAAGAGAGACAAATCAGGTTATGGATGCGCTCTGGGCACTAGGGGCACGTGGCATTCTGGTAACCGATATTCACGCCTGTCGGCTCTGATCCGCTTCCACATCCTCTCGGGCAATTCCCATAAGGTAAAGGACACTATCTATATAAGGTTGGTTTACTGCGCTGTCGGCCGCGGCGCGAACCGCCGGTTTGGCATTAAAAGCGATTCCCAATCCAGCCGCGGCGATCATGTCTAAATCATTTGCACCATCACCGATCGCGATGGTCTGATCCATTTCGACTCCAGCCAAGAATGCGAATTCTCGCAGCGCCACTGCCTTGGCCCTTCGATCAATTACTGGGCCGATAGTTTTTCCGGTAAGTAGGCCGCCCGAAATTTCCAAACGATTGGCTCGGTAATGTTCTATGCCGAGTTCTTTCAATAGAGGTTCGATGACTTCAATAAATCCACCAGTGACTACGGCTACTGTGTGACCCAGCCTCTGCAGAGTACGTATCAGTGTGCGCGCCCCGGGCGTGAGTGTTATCTCCTGCCGCACTTGCGCAATTACAGACTCGGGCAAGCCTTTAAGCAACGCAACACGGGCGCGCAGGGATTGCGCGAAATCCAATTCGCCCCGCATCGCCGCCTCAGTGATTTCATGTACCTGGGGCGCAACGCCCGCCTTCGCGGCCAGTAATTCAATAACTTCTTGCTGGATCAGGGTCGAATCCACGTCCATCAAAATGAGCTTTTTTGCCCATC